>JASHQK010000122.1 GCA_030039195.1 Candidatus Sulfotelmatobacter sp. | reverse complement strand
ATGAGATTCTGGTCGAAATCGCCAACTCTGTTTTGTACCTCGCTCATGCCCGTGTTCCCCGTCCAGCGCAAGCCGAGGTTGATGGTGAGATTGGGCTTGACTTTAAAGTCGTCTTGAACGAAGGCCTGCGGACTCTTAAGCCGCATGCCGGTCAGGCCCTGATTATTAGCTTCCCAACCCTGGATGTTGCCGAGCAGGAAATCGGCGAAGCCCGAGCCCGTGGCTCCGGTATTCAACGTTCCGTTGAGCACGCCTGCGGTGTATTGTCCGGTAAAATTGTAGTTGCCGGCGCTGTTGGAGCCCCACGCCGTGGTGTTGCCCTCGGCCATCAGCACCTCAATCCCGAAATGCAGAACGTGCTTGCCCTTGACCATCGTCACCATGTCGGAGGGGTCAAACGAGTTCTCGATGTAAATGGCGTCGGTGGCGGGCGACAAGGTGTTTACGGGGTACGGGCCGCCGAATCCACCATAAATGCTTGAGTTGCCGATGTAGGGCATTTGGTTAAAATGGGTACCTTGCAGGCCAAATGCCGTTGCAGGGTTCAACCCGATGGACTTGGAAAGAAACCAGTTGCCTTGCCTGGTATAACCCATCCGGAATTCGTTGACTATCGTCGGAGTCAACGTCCAGGTGTCGGTAACCTGCGTGTTGTAACCGTCCACGTCCCCGCTACCGCAATCCAGCGGGCAGTTAAACAGGCCGTTGTCGACTCCCGGGTTATCCTTCTGGCTGATTGACCACGAGATGCGGTTCTTCGCGCTCAAGGTGTAGTCCAAGCGCCCAAAATATCGGTGAACCGGGGCAGGATTGATATGCGCGAGGTAGAGGTTATTTTGACACTCGTTCGGGTTCCCGTTAGCGCCGTTGCATGTTCCAACCCCTTGCGGTGCGGTGGGCCACCCATATTCGGAAGCGATAATGGCCGCCGCCACAGGGTCGATCCGGTTTGCCGGGATGATGTTATTGGGGAACTGCGTCCGGCTCAATGTCGCTCCCGACCCGGTTGTGGTGAGCGGGTCATAGATGGGCTGCATGCCGGTGAAATCACCCTTCAACATGGCGGCCGTAGGAACCGTAACGTAGCCGTTGTTCGTGCTGTTATTGACGATCCTGTCTATGTCGAAGAAGAAAAAGAACTTGTTCTTGATAATGGGCCCGCCTATGGTGGCCCCAAACTGGTGGTACCGCAAATACGGCACTTGTGCTGCTGCGTTAGGAATTTCCGGGCCCGTGGGGTCCAGAGGGTTTGTCACAAACTTAGGCGCCTGTTCATTGAAATAGTTGTTGGCGTTTAGAAAGTTCTGCGAGAGAAACTCATAACCGGACCCATGCCAACTGTTGGTTCCACTCTTGCTGATCTGGTTGAATAAGACGCCGCCCATGCCGTATTGAGCCGAGAAGGAAGAGGTGTTGATCTGCACCTCCTGAACGGTCTCGAAGACCTCATCGTCGTTGTTGTAGCTCGCCGGCAGTAAGGTACTGGCCCCGTCCTGAAGGAAGTTGCCGAAGTTCGGCAGGTTGCCGTTGATGGAAGCGGCGTCGCCGGCATTCCAAGCGCCCCCGGCCTGCGAGGTCCGTCCATTTGTAGTGCCCCCGGCGCCCGGCAGATAGATGTTGAAAGAAGCCCAGTCGGCGCCGGTGATCCCGCCCCCCGACTGGGGCAACTCTGAAATGGTTTTGAACTCCATAACGGAACCCTGCTGGCCGGTTTCAGTCTGCACGAGCGGGGCGCCTCCAGCTTCCACCGTGATTGTTTCCGTGGTAGAGCCAACTTGTAGGCTGGCATTTTCGGTAATGACGTCAACTTGCACGGGGACAGGGCTACGCACTAGCTTCTTGAAACCCTTCGCCTCAAAGCTGATCTTGTAGTTGCCAGCCGGAGTGGAGACGGTGTCGTAGATGCCGTCTTGGTTGGTGACGAAGGCGTTGGTCTCTCCAGTATCAATATTTGTGACTGTGACATTTGCACGGGAGATTGCAGCGCCCTGCGCATCGCTTACGGTTCCGCGAATCTCACCAGTGTTGCGGCTCTGTGCGAAAACCGCGACAGAGACCAGCAGTACACAGGAAACGACTGAGAGGAAGCGACTGAAGTGTGTCATAAGTTTCTCCCACCAAGCCAGATATGAGCCCTTCTTCGTGCTGGCTCTATGAACCCTGTCCGAAGACCTACAATTACTCGCTCGTTCGATAATAAGAATAGCGTTATTCTTAGCCAAGGTAGTCGGTTTGTACTACGGCCGGATTAGGCTCCATCTATGCAGTCGTTGTCAAGCAAAAAATAACGTTATTTTAGGAACACATCACTAGCTGACGTGATCTCGATCACATCGATCGTCCATCTGTTTTCGTTTCTAGAATATCGATGTTCTAATTCCCGTCACGGGAAGGGCAAATCACATGAGGATATGGGTCCCCAAGATGCTTGAATGTGAGTCACTCCGCGGCCAGAGAACAAATTGCTGATGTACAATCGCCACGGCTTAAGTTGCGTAATCGTTTACGATTTCAAGTAATCGTCTTCAAAACAAATAAAGGTAAGGATAGAAGGGTACCTGGTGCATGAAGCAGGTCAAGCGAGAACCGGCTGCGCATCATAAGCGCGTTGTGACGCTGAAAGCAGTCGGGGAACTCGTAGGTGTAACCGCAAGCACAGTTTCGGCGGTTTTGAACAACTCCTCGGCGGCACGGTCAGTGCCCGAACACACAAAGAAGAGGATTCTGGACGCGGCACGGGCTTTGAATTACCGCCCCAACTTCTTCGCACGTTCGCTAAGAGCAAGCCGCACGTATATGGTGGGAGTCATTCTTCAGGAAATAGGAGATGCATACGGTTCCGTGGTCGTCAGTGGCATTGAGCGGTATCTTCGGGAAAAGAATATTTTCTTTCTCACAGTAGCTCATCGCCATGACAGGAAATTACTCGAATCCTATTCGACTGTACTGCGCGAACGAGGAGCAGAAGGCTTTATTACGGTGGACACGGTTCTCAGTGAACAGCCCCACCTTCCTACCGTCGCCGTGGCCGGCCACCAGAAAATTAAGGGAGTAACGAATGTCGTATTGGATCACCATTGTGCGGCAATGCTCGCTTTGACCCACCTTCTGGAACTAGGACACACGAACATCGCCTTCATGAAAGGCTCTCCGCTCAGTGCGGATAGCCACGATCGATGGATCGCAATCTGCGAGGTCGCTGCCAAACTCGGTATCCGGATGTGGCCCGAGTTAGTCGTTGAACTGGAGGGAGACGACCCCACGCCAAATCTGGGGTATCCATTCGCAAAAGAGTTGTTGAAACGCAAGCGCCCGTTCACGGCGCTGTTTGCGTATAACGATATTTCTGCGATTGGTTCGATCTGCGCTTTCCAGGAATCGGGAATGCGCGTTCCTGAGGACATATCCGTGGTCGGCTTCGATGACATTCAGACTGCGGCGTACATGGTTCCTTCTCTTACGACTGTGAAACAACCACTATTGCAAATGGGTCAGGTCGCGGCTCGCGCGCTCGTGGAAGAGATCGAGGGGCGCACAAGGGATATTCCAGAAATCGTGATCCAGCCCGAACTGGTAGTGCGAAAATCTACCGCACATGTCTCTGTTTCGCAAAACGGATAGACGGGATGAACCGCCCGCTCTACACGTCCAATGTGTAGCTCACCCGCACTCGACAGCCGCGCGACAGTGCGTTGAATCGGTTTTGTGCCGAACTTCAATGCAGCCGACCACTCATTCGGAGTTGTGCCCGGTCGGTATTGCCCTACCTGTGATTTGGCATAGTTCGGAACCTGCCATCAGAAATGCTCCCACTCCGTAAACATAGCTGGAAGACGGCTTGTACTTGCCCGGTTCGGCGCCGATGGGCTGAATATTGCCAAGGCGACCGCTTGCATAGATGTGAGTTAGCATGCCGCGCCAAGCCATCCTGACCACGGGAAGACACTTCTTGCGCTCCAGGAGGTGCTCATTGATGCCCCACGCAATTGCGTAAGTGAAGAAGGCCGTGCTGGAGATCTCCGGAGCGGGGTATGCGTCGGGATCGAGGAGGCTGGCGCGCCATAGGCCATCGGATGGCTGCAGAGCACCGATGCGCTCGGCCATGGCGCGATAAAGGGCGATGTACTTTGCGCGCAGAGGGGAGTTAGCCGGCAGGCGTTGGATCACGAGAGCGAGACCGGCGAGGACCCAGCCATTGCCGCGCGACCAGAAAACTTTCCGGCCATTAGGTTCGCGCATAGTGAGGAAACGCTTATCGCGATAGTAGAGGTGCTCGGTAGGATCGTAGAGGGCTGCGGTGGTCAGGCTCCACTCATGATCCATGAAATCGACGTAGCGCAGGTCACCGGTGGCGAGCGTGAGTTGAGCGAGAACCGGAGCAGCCATGTACAGGGCATCGCACCACCACCAGAGCAGATTCTGGGGATCGTCGGGCTGGGCGAGGACTTTATTCATGCCATCGCGCGTGGGCGCGAGCATTTGCGGGTCAAGCTTCTCTGCGTAAAAAGCGAGATATGTGAGGCCGATGGCTTCGTCGTCGGCGTGAGTGAACCGCGGACCGAGACTCCAGTGGTTGTGCGCGGCAACCTGAAGCACGCGGTCGCGGTATTGTTGGTCGCCGGTAACCTTCGAGGCGGCGAGAAAACCATCGTAGAGAGCAGCGTAGGTCCACTGGATGTTGTACTTGTCTTCTGCCTCACGCAATTGCCAGTCCGCAACCTTCCTCATGGCTCTGAGGATGTCGCGTCGCTTCAAGCGCGCGGAAAGATCACTTGCAAGTGGCCCGGGATCGTCGGGTTCGCTTCCGGCGGAGGCACGTTCGTCCGCGGACTGCACAGCTTGTGCGGGAACGTCCTGACACGCGGCGAAAAGAGATAGCGCGACAATAATGAAAGCGACCAGCATGGAAAAGTTCTTCATCGGCCTATCCCGGGTCTTGTGAACGGCACCGTTGACCCCAAACTTGAACATTATGCTGCACATGGGGCGGCGGATTTTTGGGCGGGTGTCACAAACCTATCTACCCCATCTCATCTGTGGACCGGTTTGAAATCGAAATAGGCCAGATTCATGTTGCCGAGCGTCAATATGTGTACCGTGAGAACATTCTTGCCTTTGTTCAGATGAACTTTGAAAAGTTGCGGCGCCAGATTCCAGTGATGCCACTGACGCCAGGCCAGCGGGTCTCGAGGATCATTTGTAGACGTGATCTCAAGAGGACCAGTTGCTTCCTTTCCATTCACATCCACTGAAATTGTTCCACCACGATTCGATGTGTAGAGAAAATCGGCTGCGTATGTTCCTGCTTGCGTCACATCAACGGTAATGTTGAACCACTCTCCGGGTTCGGTCCAGCCAACATAAGGCAGGTCTGCAGGAGGGACAACCCTGTCGAACGGGTTATCGTCAATCAGATTTGGCTTCCGGTTGAACTTCGTGTAGGAAATATCAACCCCCTCGTGAATTCGAAATTCATTGAGGTAGCTGCCATCAGCCGGATTCAACTCTCCGCTGCCGTGATTCTGTGGATCCGTGTCGTGATACGCCACTCCTTCTCCGCCCAGGTCATAGTAGGCGCACAAAACCCGTCCCGGTATTTTCTGTGCGCCACCCTGATAGCGCGTGTCCTGATAAGGCAAGCCCTTGTACTGGCTCAAGAATGACTGGGGGAGCGCGAATGCGGGTAACATCAATGTGGCTATAAAGCATGCAGAGAATTTTCTCTGGCTCATTCGCCCTCTCTCCTCAATACCGATAAACGATCGGCTTGCGCAACTCTGCCACCCAGCGGCAGCGGCGGCTCAGCGTGTTCCTTATTTTCAGATCTGGAAAAGCTCTATCCCGCGCGGCTTTCCGAGATTGCGGGAATACTTCTTATCCGTTCCGTTATTCCAATGCTCATGTACGCCGAGGCTGCGGCACCGGACGCCATCACGCTCAGGATCATAGACTGTTTTCGATGGTGGATCATTGGCCATCGCAGATTCGCGTAAGTAATTATCTGCGTTCGCAATATCCGGAAGATCCGGCCATTCTGAAGTGAGAAAATCGAAACCGACGGAATCAATCGCTACTCCGTCAAACGACATAAAAATACTGTTCGGCCAAGCATCGTTGAAGGGTGCCATCTTCCATTTGCGGTGAGGCGGACCATCCACATTGTCGTTCCCGTAGAGGCCATCAACGATAAAAAGCATGGTTTTTTCGCCGAGATCCTTATGCCCGAGAAAATCGGTGAATGCCGAGTAACTTGGGGAACCATCTTTGTTGTGATCGAAACCATCGTGCGCGTTCTTGTGCCAGTCGGGATTGATACTCGTAGCGCCAAACAGATTCTTGGCGCAAAGAGTCACGCCTGAACTCACATGCGCTCTCAATACTGCAGCATCAATTAAGTAGGTGGCTTCCACGACTGTGGTATCGAGTCCCTTAGCGTTGTTGCTTTCGATTGAAAACGGGATCGCGTTCGGTTTGAACTCGGCTTTTAGTCGGCCATCGCCTCCAATGTGGTCCACGAACACGACGCCGGGAAACTCATGGTGAATCTTGTCATAAAGATTGCCCGGGATGAACCGGCTGGAATCGAGGATGGTGATCGATGATTCCGGCACTCGCGCCGGACCGGTCAACTGTCGAACCAGCGAAAGAATCAAATGAGGCGACGAGTTCAGCCGTTCGATCGTGCCATGGTCCGTTGTGTTGTTTAGGTTCGCTTTTATCGCGATCTTCTCGCCGGCCCGGTATCCAGCTTTCCCTCGACCATGAGTGTGATTGAAATACTGAAAAATGGAACTCCAAGCCTGTGCATTGTTTTTTTGATTCGTAAGACTGCAAACAGACCGGGAAGCCATCCGGTCAATCACAGACTGGTTATTGTGGGCATCGGTCCACCAAGAGCCTGTGCCGTCCCAGCTCACAGCCGACGGATCATGCGACCAAGTGACTCGGCCGGGAACAACGCCACGGGGAACACCGACTGGGGAAAGCGTATTTTCAAAAAGAGAAGAACGAAATGTAGTGGCGGCTGCAATAGAAAGCGCGAATTGGCGACGAGTCATTTCCATTTTGACTGGCTCCTCGAAGCACTAGTCCTACGCTTGCCCCACGCAACTTGGCTTGGAAGCGCAGAAACTACTGTGGTCGCTTCATGGAGAGCGCGTTCTGCGCGCGGCAACTTTGAACTGCTCAGCGGATTGTAGCTTACGCCGAAGCTAGAATTCTCGTTTTGCTGCGCGCCGCTCCATCGCAAAGAAGATTGAGAAATCGCCCGAAATAGACGTCCTGTGCCTCACGGAGGACTCGGCGTTAGTAATTGAAGTGAAGTCGACGCCGCGGCAAGAACTCGAGCAGGACCTAGAGAAGCTGCAGCGTGGAGGAGATGATTGTTTCCGGCCCTGACATTATGCGCGGTTCACCACGAACTGGCATCCTCAACAACTTACCAGCGTTATCATTTTCAGGTGTGACGCTGGATGTGCGGAAAATCGCTTCCGGTCTTGCCCGGTTCACATTTTAGTCTCGACGCGGAGGCAGTCGTATCGCACATAACTGTTTTCCGCGTTCTCGGTACCGCAGTGCTTTTCAGCAGCCGAATCCGCTTCGAGGTTTCTTGATGAATCGTTACCGAACTCTGACTGCAGTTTTGCTGGCAGTCCTGGCAGCGCAAACTGGATTGACTCGCCCCACCCAACGTGCCAGCTCAACAAAATGGGAAAATTCGTTCTTTCCGGTAGCCGTGTGGTACGGAGGTGGAAAAGTTCGGGCTCCCATGCTGGAGCCGATCAACGACACCAGCGCCGAACGCTGGGGCAAAGATCTGGATCAGATCAAGGCAGTTGGCTTCAACACGGTGAAGACGTGGGTAGACTGGGCGACTGCCGAAGCCCATCCCGGAGAGTACAACTTTGCCAATCTCGATTTGCTCCTGCGCTTGGCTCAGGAACACGGTCTGCGCGTGATCGTGCAGATCTATCTCGATTCCGCGCCGGATTGGGTGGGGCGGCACTATCCCGATGCAAGATTTGTAGATCGCAGCGGAGCTGTAATCGATTCGCAAGCCGCGCCCGGGTATTGCATCGATCACAACGGCGTTCGCAAGGAAATCGTGAAATTTCTCGCGGCTCTTTCTGCCGAAGCAAACAAGAGTCCGGCGCTCTATGGCTGGGATGTGTGGAGCGAACCGCACGTCATCAACTGGGCGGAGTTCCCTTACCTGGAGAATCCTGAATTCTGCTTCTGCGCCTACACGCAGGCCCGTTTTCGTGAATGGCTGAAGACGAAATATCACAGCTTAGACGCACTCAACGCGGCCTGGTATCGCAGTTTCGAGAATTGGGATCAGGTACAGCCGCCGCGCTTTCCGACGATCCTTTCTTATACAGACTATCTGGACTGGCGCGCCTTCATCGAAGACAAACTCGCGGACGATCTTAAGACTCGCGTCGATGCGATTCGCAGCATGGATACTTCGCACCCGATTACCAGTCATGCGGCTGCGCCCGGGCTGTTCACTTCTCCTACGGATGGCTACGGCGAGCCGGATGACTGGAAGATGTCGTCGAGCGCGGATTTTTTTGGCACCTCGCTTTATCCCAAGCACTCGGAATCGACCAAGCCATGGAGCGATCTCATGCTGGCCGCAGGTCTGGACTTCACCCGCTCGGCGGGTCATAGCCTCCAAAAGGGATTCTGGATCGGCGAATTGCAGGCAGGACAAGGCGCGACGGGTATGCGTATCGCCGATCCCGTGAACGCCCACGACGAACAATATTGGATGTGGCAGGTCGTGGCGCACGGGGCGAAGGAGATCGCCGTCTACGCCTGGTATCCGATGAGCTCGGGATTCGAGTCCAACGGTTACGGCCTGATCAATCTTGACGGCACACTCACCGAACGAGCGCAAGCAGCGGGCCGGACAGCGAGTATCATTGCTCGACATGGCGCCGAGATTCTAGGCTCGACGCCTGCACAGGCGCAGATCGCCATCCTCTACAACCGGCTTTCGTACATGGTTGGCGGTTCGCAGCCCTCGCAGTCAAAACTTGGAAATGCCGAACGCGATTCGTTGATGGGCCTGTACAGCGCTTTCTATGAACAGAACATCCCCGTTGATTTTGTTCATCCGGAAGATGTGATCGAGAACCGCTTGGGGCAATACAAAATTCTGTTTCTTCCTTTTCCTGTGATGTTGTCCCGTGATGTCGCGGAAGGCGTGAAACGCTACGTAGAGGCCGGGGGAACCGCGGTCGCCGAGGCGCGTCTGGCATGGAACGATGCTCGCGGTTTTGCCAGCGATGTAATTCCCGGTGCGGGATTGTCCGAGGTCTTCGGAGCGCGGGAGTCGGTCATTAAGCCAGCGGATAAGGTAGAGATGCAGACGGAAGCATCGGCCTCACTTCCGGGTATACCGGCCGACACAGCGATTAGTGGCGACGCATTCGAGGAAGAACTTGAACCTCTGAGCGGAGGCAATATACTCGCTCATTTCGTTGACGGAAGTCCAGCAGTGGTAAAGCACCAGGAAGGCAAGGGCAGCGCCATTCTCCTTGGATCGTTTCCTGCGCTGGCGTATTACCGTGGACACGACGCGAACATCAAACGCTTCTTTCTTTCGTTAGCGCAGGCAGCCGGGGTGTCGCCGGAACTGGAGGTTTCCGGTACAGGTGCCTCGCAGATAGAAGTGCGACGGCTTGTCGGAGCTGCCCAACAAGTGATTCTTGTCTTCAACCATGCGAGCGCTAGCGCTGATCTCGTGCTTGCAGTTCGACTACCGTGGGCGATACGCGAGGCGCGTGACCTGGAAAACGATCAATCAGTCAGTTACCAGAACAACGCCGGCAAGACAACTCTCCACAAGCATTTGGAAGCCGGTGAAATCTGGGTTTTCAGCATACGCGGTTCATGATTTTTCGAAGTAAAGTTCAGGTTCCGGAGAATGAAACAGTAGATCCGAAGTGTTTCGTCCGAAATTCTAAATTCATGTCGCTAGGAGGATATTTTGAGCGCTGTCCAGTTTCGCGAACGCATTACTGAAGCTCTCAATCGAATCTGGGAGACACAAACGACAAACATCGAAAAGGTCTCGGCGGTGATGGCCGACTGCATCGCGCGCGGTGGCCTGGTGCATCTGTTCGGCAGCGGGCATTCTGTGCTTCCCGTGCAGGATATGTTCCCCCGCTATGGCACCTTCCCGGGATTTCGGCCGTTGATGGATATGCGCCTGATGTGGACTAACGTGATTGGATCGGGAGGAGCAAAAGGCCTTTTATGGCTGGAACGTCGCGAGGGCTATGCTGCGGCTGTACTTTTCGAAAACGAACCGATTCGCGCTGGCGATGTGATGCTGGTGTTTTCTCACGGGGGGCTCAACGCCGCCGGAATCGAGGTGCTGCTGGAAGCCAAAAAGCGTGGCCTGACCACGGTGGCAGTCACGTCCCTCGACAATTACCGCAGGCGCGAAGCGACGCATTCCTCCGGAAAGAAGCTGCCGGATGTCGCCGATTATGTGATCGACAACTGCATTCCGGCGGAAGACGCGCTCGTAAGCGTGAACGGATGGAAAGCGCCAGTGGCGGCGGGATCGACCGTGTCGACTGTGACGATCGCGATGGCGATGATCGCGCAGGTTGCTTCCAACCTTGCCGCCAAAGGACATAATCCTCCGGTTTTTGTTTCACCCAATGTTGCGGGAATCCCGCTGGATAACAATAATCGCGTTTACGAAGAGTACGAACGCTCGCTCAAACGGTAGGCAGGAGTCCACTCTGCGGCCACGATCGCTTTTCATTAGCGCCTGCGCGGGAATCCTCGTCTTCGGCATTGTTCTCGCAATCCTGGGAACGGTGTTTGGTTTGCCGCCAATGCGGGCGCGTCTGCATATCGATCTTTCTCAGCAGGGAAATCTGTTTCTGCTTCTCTACTTGGGCATTTTCATTTCTTCGTTGGTCGTAGGGCCGCTCATTGATTATGTCGGCAATAAGGCAAACCTGTTTGTCTCCTCTGCGCTGGTTTCCGCAGCAATGGTGTGGTTCGCCCTGGCGCACTCTTTCGCTTCGGCCGCCATGGCTGCGGTTTTGCTTGGAGTTGGCGGAGGTGGCCTAAACACGTGTGCGAATGCGCTCGTTTCCGATGTCTATGGTGATAAGCGTGGACCGATGCTGAACCTGCTAGGGATCTTCTTCGGCATCGGTGCGATTTGTGTTCCACTGCTCGCCGCCAGCATTGAAGGACATTTCACGATTCCGCAATTGTTCCTTTTTTGCGCTCTTCTCGCAGCTATATGCGCTTTCGGCTACGTAGTGCTTGCGTTTCCACCGCCGAAAGCGACCCAGGCATTCTCGCTGCGCGAAATTGCTGGTGTCGCAAAATACGAAGGAGTATTACTGCTGGCGTTTATCTTGTTTCTCGAATCGGGGAATGAGGCCTGCATCGGCGGATGGACTTCGA
Organism: Candidatus Sulfotelmatobacter sp.; assembly: GCA_030039195.1. Lineage (GTDB taxonomy): Bacteria > Acidobacteriota > Terriglobia > Terriglobales > Acidobacteriaceae > Sulfotelmatobacter. The sequence continues at coordinate 16,453 of JASHQK010000122.1, read as the reverse complement.
CGTTTGTAAACACGATTGGCTATTCCGCCCGGACGGCTACTCTGGTCCTTGCTTCGTACTGGGCGGCTCTGATGGTGAGCAGAATGTTGGCTGCGCGGATGCTGCGAGGGATCGGAAAGTCGCAACTGGTGCTGATCATCGCAGTGATATCGCTGTTTGGATGCGCAGTTCTGCTCGCTACGCGATCATTAATGTTGCTATTCGCCGGGACTGCCCTGATTGGCTTGTCGTATGGGCCGATCTTTCCGACAACGTTGGCAATCGCGGGCGACCGCCATTCCGCACGTGCGGGGACTGTCTTTGGACTTCTATTTTCGATTGCGCTGATTGGAGGCATGCTGTTTCCCTGGACTGTTGGACAGGTTTCCCAGCGACTCAGTGTTCGCGCAGGCATGATTGTGCCGTCGCTCGGGGCGGTTGGCATTATTCTCCTGTCAGCAATAGTGTTCTTGCGCGAGCGGAATGCGCAGCCGATTTCGAAAACCGGCGAGGCGCGTTTTTAGACGAGTCTGTGTCTGTGCAAACGGAAAAGGATCTCTGGTGCCCTACGTCTTAGCGGTTGATCTTGGCGGGACGAAATGCTCGGCAGCTGTCGTCGATCAGAAGGGACGAATTGTTTCGCGCCTCACCGTAGCCGTAGACCTCAGTTCCCCATCGGCGCCTGTTCGCCAGATCGTTCAATTGGCCCGAGATCTCGCAGAAGGCTCCCGGCCGAAGCAATGCTTCGTCGCAGCAGGAGTCGCTGTTCCAGGACTGGTTCGCCGCAATGGAACGGTTTGGGCTCCGAACCTTCCGGGTTGGGACCGGCTGCCGCTTGCCAACCGTTTACAGCGTTCTCTTGAAATTCCAGTGATTGTTGAGAGCGATCGCAATGCCGCGTTGCTGGGAGAATGCTGGCGCGGCGCAGCGCGAGGAAGGTCTGATGTAATCGTGTTGATGATCGGCACGGGAATCGGCGCGGGCATCATGAGTGGCGGACACGTGGTTCGCGGCGCACATGAGCTCTCCGGCTGCGCGGGATGGCTCAGCGTTTCACTTGACAACAACTCGAACTCGCCACAACTGGAATGTTGTACAGCCGGTCCGGGTATCGCGAACGCTGCGCAAAAGCGTCTGCAAGCGGGAGAAGCCAGCGGTCTCTCGCAATACGATGCCTCTAAGATCACAGCTCACGAAGTGGCGGCCGCAGCGAGAGAAGGAGATCGGATGGCGTTGGATATCTTCCGCCACGTGGGAAGATTGCTCGGACTCGGCGTGGCCAACATGATCAGCCTGTTCGATCCGGAAGCTGTGATCATCGGAGGAGGGATGGCTGGCGCGGCCGATCTTTATCTTGAGTCACTGCGTCATTCAATGCTCAAACGGGCGCAACCGCTTGCGGCGCGGCAAGTAAAACTGGTTGTCAGCAAGCTGGGAGGTCGAGCGAATCTGCTAGGTTGCGCTCGTCTGGCCTGGCAATCGTTCGAAACTCGCAAATCGAAGAAGGAGAGACGATGAATCGGCGTTCCTTTGCCCAGTCGGTCGGAAGTGCGGTAATTCTCTCGGCGATACCGGGTTCGTCGGCACTGACGCAAGACTCGGCCGCTCCGAAGACGAGCAAGGTGATGGCCATCGCGGCGCATCCCGGCGATGGAATGTTCACCATGGGCGCAGTGCTGGCGAAACAAATCGAGCGCGGAGGCGCAGGCGTTCTGTTGAGTTTGTCATTGGGAGAAAGGGGAGCTCCGAAGGACATTCCCCTTCAACAGTACGGTGCGATGCAGCGCACAGCCACAGAGAACGCGGTGCGCCTGATCGGAGCCGAGGCTATTTTTCTTGATTATCCAGACGCCGAGATACCCTTCAATGAGGAAAGTTCACTGCGAGTTTGCGACACCATCCGAGAACAGCGGCCTGAGGCCGTGGTGACTCACTGGAGCGGAAGTTGGCATAAGGATCATCAGAATTGTCATCTGATCGTTCGCGACGCCATTTTTTACGCCGGTTTGGAGACCCTCGCCCGCGAGCACCCGGCCCACGCCGTTTCAAAAATCTTTTATGCGGAGAATTGGGAGGATGCAGCGAACTTTGTGCCCGACACGTACATCAGCATTGATCCTGTCTACGAGAAATGGATGCAGGCCTGCGATTTCTATCCCATGTGGCGAGGACAAACCGGATTTTTCCGCTACAACGACTACTACAGCAGCCTTTCGGTTATGCGCGGTTGTCTCTCGGGTTCTCGCCACGCAGTAGCTCTCATGTCGGACATCAATCAACGCAGTCAGCGGTTGCAGTCTCTCTGAACGAGGTTCTGAGTGACTCTAGTAGTGGAATTCGACGCGAAGAACAACATCCTACCGGGGACACTGGATGGGAGAGTTCTGGCTATTGTCTTAGAAGTGCACCTTCTAGGACAATGTCGATTTCTGGGTATTGTAACTTCGGCCTAAGAAGAACTTGGCAAACTCTTCGCCCCGAGAAATTGCCCACATGCGCGGATGAGAGGGAGTCATTTTACCGTTGCGATCAGCACTCCGAAGGGATCGAGTTGAACTTCTTTGAGAGGAAGTTCTGTTTTCCCCTGCTTGGGAGAAGCCAGCAGCACGGTGAGAGAGTTAGCGGAGATTCCAAAGCCGTTCAATTTAAAGCTCACCGTACGCGGCTCTGCCGTCATATTCAGCGCCACTAGCACGGAAGGTGAATCCTGGCCCGCTTCGCGCAAGTAAGCCAGAACATCTTCATCGTCGCGATTCACTGCAACGTAGGCCCCGCTGCGCAAAGCCGTCAACTGCCGCCGCAAGGCAATCACATGCTTATAGAAATTCAGAATTGAATCGGGATCGCGCTGCTCGACGGCTACGTTGTATCGATCTGCGCTCGGGGGAATCGGGAGCCAGGTCTTCTCGGCCGTGCTGAAGCCGGCATCGTGAGAGGAATTCCATTGCATAGGCGTGCGTTCGCCGTCACGGCCTTTGTCTTTCGGCCATCCGGTTCGGCCAACCGGATCTTTTACGTCTTCGATGCGAGTGGGCGTGGTGGTCCGCATTCCGATCTCTTCACCGTAGTAGAGCTGCGGTGTCGCGTGCGTTGTGAGCAGAATGGTCGCCATTAATTTTGCGATTTGATCGTTGTGCGCGCCCTCGCCATAGCGATCCCACGTGCGCGACTGATCATGATTGCTGAAAAAGAAGTACGGCTGACCGAGCGCGGGATTGAACTCGATCTCATCCAGCAACCTGCGAAATTCCGGCACCGATAGCTTATTCACGTCGGCGAGCTGAAAATCCATGGGAAGCTGCTCTTCATCATCGTTGGAACCATACATCTTGACGAGATCCTGGATGTTCGGTTCGTCGGCTTCGCCGATCAGCACAGGATTGTCAGGATAGCCGTCCACCAGCTCGCGCACCTCGCGCAGAACGTCGTGCACTTCGGGCAAGTCCTGGGTGTACTTGTGCTCAATGTTGGGATCGCCAAAGGCGTTCAGGCCGGGCAGAATCGGATCGTCGTGCAGATTAGGATCTTCGAATAGGCGTGAGACCGCGTCCATGCGAAATCCGGCGACGCCGCGGTCGAGCCAGAAGCGCAGCACGCCATACATCGCCTTGCGCACTTCTGGGTTGCGCCAGTTCAAGTCCGGCTGCTGCACGTAAAAATAGTGGTAATACCATTGGCCGGTTTTCTCATCGTAAGTCCACGCAGAATGACCGAACCACGACTGCCAGTTATTTGGAGGCTGGCCCGGACCGGTGCCGTCACGCCAGATATACCAGTCACGCTTGGGATTATTATGCGAGGAACGTGATTCGAGAAACCAGGGATGCTGATCTGAGGTGTGATTCGGCACCCAATCCATGATGATGCGAATATTCCGCTTCTTCGCCTCGCTCACCAGGTGATCGAAATCTGCCAACGTGCCATATTGTGGGTCGATGGCTTCGTAATTGGAAATGTCGTAGCCGAAGTCGACCTGCGGGGAGGGATACACAGGCGTGATCCAGATGGCATCGACGCCGAGTTCCTTCAGATAATCGAGGCGCGAAGTAATCCCGTTGATGTCCCCGATGCCGTCTCCGTCGGAATCCTGAAAGCTGCGCGGGTAGATCTCATAGATGACGGCGTGCTTCCACCATGGATCTCCCAAAGCGTGGTTCGAGTGAGGCGACTGCGATCTGGTCAGCGTGGGCAACAGCGCGAATGCCAGAACAATCGCGCACCCCGCGACGAACCATCCCAACCAGTTAGTTCGCAATGGATTCTCCCAGAGTTCGGCTCGGTCCACGCACGCGCAATCGCAGCATACTAACTTTTTTCAACTTCACGAAGCCAACAAATTCTGCCGGCATAGTGGCTCGTTCGAAGTCCAGATTTCCCGTGGGAGATCTTCAGCGATCTGCGATCCGGACGGACTTCGTTCATCGCTGCACACTCATTGACATCAACGTCAGTCCAACACAATCAGGATCATCGCGAGGGAAGGCGCGCCAGATTTGCGCGTGCCTGGGCATGGTCGGGTGCAAGCTGCAAGGCATGCTGAAAACTCTGGCGCGCCGCGACGGTCTTGCCCGCGCGTGCTTCGAGCACACCCAAGTTGTTCCAGCCGTCAGCGTCGTTCGGCTGCAAACGCAATGCCTGGTTCTGTTCGTCGATCGCCTGTTGCAACTGCCCAGTTCCCGCCAGAACCTGCGAGAGCAGCGCGTGCAGATTCGCATCGCCGGACTTAAGCTGCACGGCTTCGCGGAGTTGCTTCAACGCATCGCTCGACCGGCCTGATTGCGCAAAGGCCAAGGCCAGCCGTTCGCGTGAGTCCACGTCGTCGGGGCGTTGTGCGGCGGCCTTTTCAAGCAGATCAATGGCGCGCTGCGGCGGGCCCGACTCGATCGCCATTTCTCCAAGATGGTAAAGTGCCGTAAAGTTGCCAGGGTCGAGTTCGAGTGCGCGCTCAAACTCTGTCTTTGCGGATGTGGAATCTCCTTCGCCGTCGAGCGCAAGGCCGAGCCCGCCGCGCGTCTCCGCATCGCCGGGGCATTGGCGCAGCATGCCGCGAAACTGCTCTTCAGCTTCCCTAAATTTGCTGCGTTTCAGCTCCAGTCCCGCCAGGTTGAATTGCGCGTCGCACGTATCATGCCCGGCAGCAATCGCTCGCGTAAACGATTCTTCCGCTTGCTGCAGGTCGCCCGCATTTTCAAGTGCGGCGCCCAGACTGTTGAGCGTGCGCGCGTCGTCCGGATGGGAAACCAACACTTTGCGATAATCGGCGGCGGCTTCGGTGTAGCGTCCCAGCCCGGCCAGGGCGGCTGCCAGGTTGTACAACGAAATAAAGTCCCTCGGATTCTTGTCCACGCGATGTTCCATCCAAGCCTGCTCCAGCAGCAATCGCGGATCGGGGCCTCGTTTGGGCGCATTGACCGGCAGAACCTGAATCCAGAGATGAGCCATTTCGTCTACTGAGCGGTTGCCGGCGCGCACCCGGACAGGCGGAGAGTTCGGATTATGAATGTTGTCCTCCGAGTTGTCGTAGACGTAATGCATGTGCAGCACCGTTCCGCGCGGCAGGAAAACGGGATCCCGATAGCGATAAACTGACTGCCGATCGATATCCCAGTTCGGAATCCGGATCAGCCATTCCTTCTTGCCATTGGGCAAGATGGCCCAGCCCTCGAGTTCTTTGCCCAGATAGTGCGCGTGAGGATAAATCCCGAATACGTGGACATCGACAGGGAGCTTCAATTCGTCCTGCACCACAAAGTGGCGGTTGCCGGGCGGAATATCCAAATCGCGATCATCTTCAAGCTGTAGCAGCATGGGAAGTTTCGACGCCCGCTCGGGTGTGAAATACAAGCCGATCTGCGCGCTGATCGTTTCCGGTTTGCCGCTCGGTTTCAGGTGCATATTAAGAATGAGATCGTTGCCGCCGTCGAGCCGCCACGGCATCCCCTCGGGTTCTTCGAGGACCGGAGTGTCAGGCTTCCAGAAAAGAAAATGGCTGTCAGGATCGAAGGTGTTGCCCGCGTCGAGCTCCAGCTCCATTCCCTCAACCCCATCCTCCCAGTCCGTGGGGTGACGGCGCCGGAACGAAGCAGTGCGGTCGATGAGCACATTGGCGTGATGCACCACCTGGGGCACGGTGGGCAGGATCTGCATGGCGCGAATGTAGTGCGTCTGCGCCAGGGGATACGGCAGGACGAAGTTGCGAAATACATCCGAGCCCGACGTGGCCAGAATGTAAGGGCGCTCGACGGTAAGAATCAGATCGGGTTTTCCCAACTGCCAGGTCGGGTCGTAGTGCGGCGGCGGAGGAGCATTCGAAGCGTCCCCTTCGGGCATCCCCGACTCGACCCACTTGCGAATGAGGGCCACCTGCTCATCGCTCAGTCGCCGTGCTCCGGCAAAATCGCCGTATCCCGGTGCCGGCAGCCAAGGCGGCATATAACGCGACTGCGTCGCCTGCACCATCTGTGGTCCGCGCCGATAGGCGTCGCGAAATGTAAGCAGGCTGAAAGGTCCGCTGCCCCCCGGGTGATGGCACGTGGCGCAGTTCTGGTAAACGATGTGTGCAATCTGACGGCTCCAGGTTACGGGAGCCTCCGCCGCCCGTATTGCGCGACGTGGAGTCAGCCAGGACAGAAACACGCAGCAGACCAGGGCAAGCGACATGCAGCGTGGGAACTTCATAGACTGTTGCGGGGCACAATAGAGCAGCCGACGGCCGGACCACCCGGTTTGGGAACGGTACCATTGGCAAGCACGGCGCGGATAGCCAGTTCCAAATCATGCCGCGTTGCGGCCGGCCGCTCCCGCCCCAGTTCAAGGTAACGGTCGTCGATGCGTCCCCGGTACACTTCGCGCAGCCCTTCCGCTGTGGCAATGAAGACAGCGACCTGGGGCGTTATCGTCGCGTCAGCCATGCGCGTCAGCCGTTGTTCCGTGTCCAGCACCGTATCGGCGTGGACATCGAACTGTTCATCGTGACGGCGGACCACCGCTGCCGTGTCTCCAGGATTTGGATACACCCACAAGAAGTGCACGCCTTGCGGCGCATACTCACGTTCCAGCCGTTTCATCTCTGGAATGTAGCGGTTCGAAATCGGACAATCGGACGCGGCAAAAAACAGCACCACCGCCTTCGCTCCGGGCGGCGAAATCCGCTCGATCGGATGACCGTCCAGATCCGTGCCGAATGGCTCTGCGGCCAGCGCAAAGATCGGCATGCAGCAGAGCAGAACCACCGTCATACGCAATGCCATAGCTGTGAACCTTACCACGCGGCTCGGGAAAGGTGAAGATGGCGCGGGCGGCTGAGACGTTCCAGACCGAAATTACAATGGCGTGGTATCTTTGCTCCCCATGATTCGCCGGTGTTTTTCTGGGTGGCTGTGCCCGGCCATGTTCCTCCTTCTGTCTGCTGGGCTGCTGGCGATCTGCTGGATGGCCGCAAGCGCGCCAGCCGATGCGAGATCGCAAAGGTCCGGAAGACCGTCGCCTCCGCAGCCCCGGGATCCCGACGCGGTGTGTGCCCACTGCCACCGACAAATTTGTGATTCCTGGAAACGCACGCCTATGGCGCAGGCCAGCGGCCCCGCGGCCGAAGGCTTCATTCCCGCTGACTTTACGCACGCGGCTTCTGGCGTACACTACCGCGTTTATCTCGATCAGGGCCAGGTGTGGCTCTCCTATCAGCGGCCCAACGCTCCATCTGGCCGCGAGCTCGACGGCAAACGACTGCTCCTTTTTTTTCTCGGCTCCGGACGGCGCGGGCGCACCTGGCTTTTTCAGCGTGAGGGCTACTGGTACGAGATCCCCATAAACTGGTACGCGAAGAAGCATATGTGGGACATGACTCCGAATTTTCTCAACACGCATGAAATGCCGTTTACCCTACCCGTCGATCCCGGATGCCTGCACTGCCACGCGAGCCACGTCTCGGACTCGCTTCCCGACGCTAGAAATCACTTTGCTGGATCGCCGTTTCCGTGGGGCGGCATCACCTGCGAGTCCTGTCACGGCGATTCGTCACAGCACCTGGCGCAGAGGGGGAAGGGACCCATCCTCAACCCCGCAAAACTCGAACCGATTCGCCGCGATTCGGTTTGTCTCGAATGCCATCTGGAAGGAGAAGTGGCCGTGGTTAAACTGGGTCGCAAGATCGGAGCCTTTCAGCCCGGCGACAATCTCTTTGATTATGCAGTCTACTTTGAAAACGGCCGCAAAGCCGGCCCCGGAGGCCGCGCCACCAGCCAATGGGAATCGCTGCTAGAGAGTGCCTGCAAGCGCGCGAGCGGCGACCGCCTCACCTGCACCACCTGTCATGATCCACACGCGTCGGTCGCGGCGGACGATCGAGTCAGCTATTACCGGAGCCGCTGCCTTGCCTGCCATGCGGGCCTTGCATCCGGCCATCACGATGAGAACCCTGACTGCACTTCCTGCCACATGCCGCGTGAAGAAACCGAGGACATCGCGCACGAGCAGGTGACCGATCATCGCATCCAGATTGCTTCAAAGCCATTCACAAGCCCACTTGCCGACGAAGAGCTGGTACCTATCGGCGGAACTCATCCGGGCATGCGCGACGAAGGAATCGCATGGGCCCAACTGGCTCTGCGTGGCGATCATGCCGCCAGCAAACGCGCGATGCAACTGCTGCTCCGGGCTGAAGCGTCCGATCCGACCCAGGCAAACGATGCGGAGCTGCACGCTGAGCTCGGTTTTCTTGAGCAGGAGAGCGGTAACCGCGGTCTGGCAAAGTCGGAGTATCAGGCAGCCCTTCTTGCAGATCCTCTTAACCAGACGGCGGCAGGCGACCTTGCTGTTCTTGAAGCGCAGACAGGTGACTTCCCTGCCGCTTTGCCGCTGTGGCAGAGAGCATTTGCGGACGATCCCGGAGCCAGCGCCGCAGGCATCGATCTTGCCGTGGCCCAGTGCCGGCTCGGCCAAGCCGCTGCGGCGGTGCAGACTCTCGATCGCGTGTTGCTTTTTTCTCCCGACAATGATTCCGCCCGGCATCTTTCTCTGGCGCTGGCAGGGGGCGCCGAGCATTGCGGCAAACCGTGAACCGGGGAAGCGCCGTGCCAATGCAGCACTTCAGAGCGGCATGCTTAGGGCGAGCATATGACGGCGTTGATCCGCCGATCTACTCCAATCGGTCAACATCTGGCGCAAGGCTCTGAAAGAATGCAGAACGGGAAATGCGTTAATGCACATGCATTGCTACCAGTTTGCTTTTTAGGGGGACCTCACCCCCAAGAGTTGTTTCGATCACAGCTTCAAAGGGGCGAACGGTTCCATTGGGATCCGCGGCATGGAGCAATTGCTCCAGACTTTCAGGATGGCATGCGAACTCGACTGCTGCTTGCGTTCCGAGAGTCATCAATCCGCTGAACACCAGAGTTCGTCGCCCCGGCAGCAGGCCTGGAAGCAAGGCTACAATCGCGTAGTCTTTAGTAAGTGGATGCTCCGAGCGGGAATAAAGGGGGAGTTCTCCCGCACGGGGCGTGTGATTGACAATTCCAGAGAAACCGTGCCCAGCGGTGAGCGCGAAATCCATTGTGTTGGGCATAACACGCAACGCCGGATTCTCGGCAACGGAACCGATAAAGATCAGATTTCTTTGCTTCGCCTCGTCCCATGTCACCAGCAGGCTCCGCTTCAGTGTGAATGACGCATGGTGGTCGTCAAAAAGGCGCGTCAGTTCGTAGACGCTGTTGAGTTCCCCGATTCCTGTATATGTGTCCACATAATTCTCGGCCACCGCGAGGTTGGTGTAGGTTGCGTTGGGCGCATAACGCAGACCATTGGTTGAGTCGCCAAGAAACAGAGCATTGCTATAGATCACGAGCGACGAACTCTCCGCAAAAAATGGTTCCCAGAACTTGTCGACTACGGACGGCACGGGTTCTGAATGGGCGCGGACACTGGGCCATTTCCGAGTACTCCACCAGCCGACGCCGGCAACGCAAAAAAGAAGCGCTGCTGCGATGAGAAACTGCGGTCTCCGTCGAGTTTCCTTCCGTTGGGCGGTGTCGGAGTCGCCGTCCGGAGTCGTGGACGCAGACTGGCTTGCGGCCGCCGGAAGCCGGGGCCGAAACACGGGCAGATAGTGCCCTTTAGGAATCTCAATAACCGTCTCTTCCCAGCTCCCTTCATTGTGAAAGTAATCTGCTAGCTTTTGCCGTAAGAGGCGGGCGTGTGTGCGTACGATACTGTCCTCGGCAGAGTTGTAACCGGGTGATCTGTGGAAGACCCTGATACCAATGAAGTGCTCGGTTACTTCTTCGGGGGCGCCTCTAAGACTACAGCTCGCAACGTAAAGGAGAAAGTCCTTCAGCCGAGCTGATGATTGAAAATGTTGACTTGCAGCTACGCGCTCGACCAGCGCCCAATGGGGATGCTGGAGCGTGTCCTTGCCATGCTCGAGCATGGAACCGGGGTGCTCCATCGGGACAGAAGTTTATTTCACGGGTGCAAACGTGTCAATTCACGGTGAAAGAGGTTGACAATCGAATTTTATCTGAAGTACGGTCATGCCCAATCGGGCGACCTAGTGGTTTTGTAGTAGGCAGGTGTAACTGTCGGGTGAGCGGGTGTTTATTGGTTTTTTGTAGGTTATTGCTGCAAAGCGGGTTAGGTTCATTTTCCACAACAGCAATCTGGGGCAACACTAAAAATAGAAGATAGAAGACTGAGCCGAATCAGGAGGACAAATGTCTACCGCGAGGCGTAGTCTGCTGGCACTGGTATTGTTTGCCGGTGCGAGTTTTCTTGTAGTCACCCAAGCCAACGCGCAAGCCGTCTACGGATCGATTTTCGGTACCGTGACGGACCAGAAAGGCGCGGCGGTAGTCGGCGCCAGAGTGATCGTCACGGATGAATCGAAAGGCACTTCCGTCAGCGTCACGAGTAACGCGACCGGCGACTACTCAGTTCCTCACCTGATCCCGGATGTTTACGACCTCAAGGTTACCGCCGAAGGATTTCAGGCGTTTGAAACCAAGGGTCTTCAAGTCCTCGCCGATACGGCGCCGCGCATTGACCCCGTGCTCACCATCGGCGCTGTATCTACCACCATCGAAGTCAGCGCAGAGAGCGAGCCGGTGTTGAAGACCGACCGTTCCGATGTTGCTACCGTCTTCAATGAGCAGCAGGTTTCGAGCTTGCCGATTCAAGATCAGAATTTCACCAATCTCCAGCTGCTGATTCCTGGCGCGCAGATGCTTGGCTGGGCCCACGCGGCCGATGAAAATCCCCAAGCTTCGAAACAGATTCAGATTGACGGCCAAGCCTTCGGCGGCGTGGCCTACGAATTGGATGGTGCAGATAACCAAGACCCGATCCTAGGCATTATTGTCGTGAACCCCACGACAGATGCCGTCACTGAAACCAAGATCACAACACAGAACTACGATCCGGAAGAAGGCAAAGCCGTTGCGGCCATCATGACCGCGCAAACCCGCTCCGGCAGCAACAATTTCCACGGGGATATCTACGACTTCCGCACCGGAAACGCCAATCTGGCCCGAGATCCTTTTAACCAGGCTCCCGGGTCGATTCCCGCCGGACTTAAGAACCGCATGGGCGCATCGATCGGTGGGCCGATCCTCAAAGATAAAGCCTTTTTCTTCTTCAACTACGAAGGGCAGCGCCAAAAAGTCGGTACCTCGGCAACCGATACACTTCCGACTGTGCTGGCCACACAAAGCTGCCTTGGCACCGCACCCGATTCGACCGGGGGCAACGGCTGCGACTTCAGCGAATACCTGACCCAATTTGGGGCCTCAGGCACGATTTACGACAACACGCCCGGAGGGAACGGAGCGGCTTACCCCCACAACATCATTCCCCGGTCGGAACTCGGCGCAAATTCCACGCCGGCGCTGAATTTGCTGAAGTATCTCGAGCCCTACGTCGCGGCTGCGAACATTACCTACACTCCGGGCGTTGGCTCCCAAGGCGGCCTCGACTCGAACTTCCACGAATCGGGTACGGGTATCTTCAACAGTGACCAATGGGCAGAGCGCGTGGATTACACGGTGAGCGAGAAGACCCATATCTTCGAACGCTTCTCCCGTTTCACTGACATCCTTTCGGGAAAGGTGATGTTCGGCGCGGCGGGCGGGCCGGGCTTCGGCATAAACAATTACGGAGGCAACTCCAAGGGTGCAAATGACAGCGATGTCATCGGTATGGACATGGCCATCAACCCCAAGTTGCTCACCGATGTACGCCTCGGCTATCTCCGTTACAACATCATCGACAACAAACACGATGAGGGCACGGACTTCGCTACGATGCTCGGGATTCCGGGCATCAATAACGGAACGCCTTTCCTGTCCGGTTCTCCGGGATTCTTCATCCAGAATGTGCCCGGCGGTTCAGGCGGAACGCAGGGCCAGCCGGTTTTCGGCGACGGGTTAAACGTAAACCGCTGCAATTGTCCGCTGATCGAGCGCGAAGACCAGTTCCAGATCGTGAACAACTGGACCAAGGTGATCAGCAATCACACCATCAAGGCGGGCGTTGACCTTCGCTACGGCCGCAACCTCCGCGTTCCTTCCGACGACGATCGCGACGGATTGTTGTACTTTTACGGCGGCCCAACTTCAAACGGCACCGGCGTTGGCGGACTCGGCTGGGCGACCTTTATGCTGGGCGAGGTCTCTGGCGCTGGAACAAATACCACTGGCAGCACCAGCGCATTCACTCGCTATGTCTCCGTCTCCGACAACGCCAAAGAGTTCCAGAAGCGCACCTTCTTCTATCTTGGAGACTCCTGGCGCGCCACCCGCAAGTTAACCATCAACTATGGCGGCCGCCTCGATCTTTTCTGGCCTGAGAGTGTCAACGGCCCGGGGAATGGCGCCTTGATGAACCTCAACGACGGTTACCTCCACGTGGCCGGTGTCGGCGGAATTCCATCCAACATGGGCTGGTCAATTAGGATTTCGCACGGGCTTGCACCGCGACTGGGCGTTGCTTACCAGCTCAACGAGAAGACCGTCATCCGCGCCGGCTACGGCCGCAGCTTCGACATGGGTGTCTTCGGTTCGACATTTGGTCACACCGTGACGCAGAACATTCCCGTGCTGGCCGCGCAGAGCATCACCGACCCCAATGCCATTACGCCGGCATTCACTCTTAACGTTGGCCCAGCGGCCTATGTCTTCCCCACGGTTCCCTCCAACGGCTTGCTGCCCAATCCGGGCTACAGCGTCACTTCGAAGGCCCGACCCAACCCGATGCAGTTCCCCACACTCGATGCGTGGAACCTGGCAGTGCAGCGTGCACTGACTCCCACGCTGAGCCTGACCGTGGCCTATGTGGGTAATAAAGGAACACACACGTTGGGCGATGGCGACGGCAACAACACCAACCCCAACGAAGCCACGAATTCCTTGCCTGCGCAATACAGCATCAATGGGGCACCGTTGACCTTTAATTCTGCTGTGGCACCCGGCCAAATCGTTAACAATCAGACCTCGACCTATAAGTATCTGACTCGCTATTACGCGGGTTCGCTGCCAGCTTGCCGCGATCCCAACTACATCTCGCTCGCGGACCTTCAGGCGATCGATGGCGATCCTCTCCTCACGGCCGGCATGTGCGGTTGGACGCCTTCAATCCAGTACAACGGCGATGACCAGAACACCGAGTACGATGCCATGCAGGTCACGCTTTCCGGGCGGTACCACAGGGGCCTCAGCTTCAACGCCAATTATGTGTGGGCCAGCGCTTTTGACGAAAATACCAACTACTACACATGGAGTCATGCCGTCGCGCACATGCGTGACAGCAACGTTCGCCGGCAACAACTGATCGGGTACGGCAGTTACGACCTGCCTTTTGGCAAAGGCGGGCAGTTCCTGGCCAACGCTCATGGCGTGACCAACGTGCTGGTAAGTGGGTGGCAGTTGAGCGACGTCACCAACTGGGCAGGCGGTTTGCCGTTCCAGATCACCTACAGCGAATGCGGCTCCGCCGTTATCAACGGACCGTGCGACCCAGACATTGTCCCCGGCGGGCATTTCAAAACCCACCTCTCTGCCTTCACGCCTACCAGTGGTGGAGTGGGTGTGCGCACGTTCTATCAGGCATACCAACTTCCCTGCGGATCGGCTAACGGCGGCATCACAGGAGTCTTTGCTTGTCCCGGCCTGGGCAACTTCGGCAACGTTGGTCAAAACACAGGCACCGGGCCGAGGTTCTTCGGTACGGACATGGCCATTACCAAGGCATTTCCGATCTGGCGTGAGCGCGTCTCTGGCAAGTTCCGCATGGACGCGTTCAACGTTTTCAACCACATCGCTTCCGGCAACCCCAGTGGCAATATTGAAACCGTGGGGACCATCACGTCGGGCGGACAGGGTTACGGCCAAAGCCAGGACTTCGGTCCGCGCCAGCTTGAATTCAGCCTCCGCGTGGAGTTCTGAGCTGCGAACGTCCAGCAGTTTGCGGGAAGGGGAGCTTCGGCTCCCCTTCCTATTTTGAGTAGGGCCACTTAGCCGTCAGAGACGGATGCTATAGTACTTTCCGGGTTGAACTAGAGACCAGGTTCGCACCATGCTGCAACGAGCAATCGCTGCAACTCTTTTTGTCGTTCTTGTGTCTGCGTCGCTGGCGTCTGCCTCGCATGGAGAAGCGCAGCAAAACGGGGCGCAGACCAGCCCCGATACCACACAGCCATCCTTTGAGTCGGCGCAGGAGCTTGCAGCCCAAGGCCGGCTGGACAAGGCTCTGGCGCAACTGAATCAACTGGCCTCGCAATATCCGGAACCGCTCGGGGTGGAGCGACTGCGCGGGATTATTTTTTATCAGAAGGAGCAGTTTCCAGACGCCATCGCGGCCTTTAGCAAGGCTGAGATCCAGCAGCCGAATGATCGCGAGTCGATGGAGATGCACGGCGTGAGCTTGTTCCGTTTGGCACGCCCAGCCGAGGCCATCCCATACCTTGAGAAAGCACACGCTGCCGTCCAAGGGGCAAACGTCGATCCCGATTACGTCTTAGCGCTCTGCTATGCCGACGTGCAGCGGTACGACGACTCGCGACGAGCTTTTGCCGCGCAGTACGGATTTCCGCCCGACTCGGCGGAGGCCTATCTTCTGGCTGGTCGCATGTTTTTCCGCCGCGATCTTCGCGAGCAGGCCGTAGTAGCGGCAGCGAAGGCGCTTCAGTTGAATCCTCAATTGCCGCTGGCGCATAAGCTGCTGGGCGAAGTGGCGCTGGCCAAGGGCGACCTGCCCGGCGCCATCCACGAACTTGATGCCGAACGCAAAATCAATCCGCTCGATGCAGGTCTTTACGATCGGCTGGGTGATGCCTATCTCCGCAACGGACAGTTTACTGACGCACAGCAGGCGCTCGACCGCGCTGTGCTGCTGGAGCCCAACTCCACAGGGCCGTACATTCTGCTGGGCAGAACATTTCTCAAGCTGAATCAGCCGATCGAGGCCTTGCACTACCTGGTGCACGCTGCGCAGATGGACCCGTCGAACTATGTGACCCACTATTTGCTGGGCCAGGCTTATCGTGAAACGGGGCAGGTGGACGAGGCTAATCGGGAATTGAAGATGGTAGTGAATCTGCAAAACAACGGTGCCCCGGGCGCGCAGGAGAAATAGGGGGATAACTACACGATGGTTCGCGTCGTTGAGCTTTGCGCGGTGCTGATTTTGTCGCTCCCGCTCCCGGCGCAGACGCAGGTAAATGCGCAAGCGATCAAGGACGCAGATACGGCTTTCCATGCGGGGTTTGCGGCACAGCAGGCTGGCAACTTAGAGCTGGCGCGGACACAGTTTGCCAAGGCCGTGCAGCTTGCGCCGCAGATTCCCGAGGGGCGCGAAGCGCTGGGAGCAGTGCTGGTGCAATTGGGCAGGCCGGCTGAGGCGGTGAAGGAATTCGAAGCCGCGGTAAAGCTCAAACCTGGCGACGTAGCGATCGAAAGCAATCTGGCCATCGTTCTGGCAGAAGCAGGTCAGCCGGCCAAGGCGGTTCCTCACTTTGATGCGGTGCTGCGGCTGTCGAAAGAGCCGGGACAGAAACCGGTTAACGGTACTTTCCATGAAGAGTTTGCCCGCGCTCTGGTCGCCTCAGGCAAGCCCGAACGGGCCCTCGAAGAGTTCGCCACGGCGGAAGCACTCATGGGTCCTAGCGCGAATCTCGACGACGAAATTGGTTCGCTGTACGCACAATTGGGCAAGTGGGGTCAGGCTCGAACCCGTTTCGAGGACGCGATCGCCCGCGACGGCAGCAACGTGCGCCCGCGCGTTCATCTGGGCACTCTCTTGCGCCAACAGCAGGACTTCGCCTCATCACTCGCGGAGCTTGAAAACGCGGTCCGGATTGAGCCGTCGAATGGCGAGGCCTTGCTGGAGTATGGGCGCACGCTGGCCGCAATGGGCAACGACACTGATGCCGCGTCCGAGCTTGCCGATGCGGTGAAGGCGGACCCTGATCTGCCGGACGTGCAACTGGAGT
>JASHQK010000121.1 GCA_030039195.1 Candidatus Sulfotelmatobacter sp. | reverse complement strand
CTGTCAGTACGTTTTCGGAACTACGTCAGCCCCGGCCCCTTTTTGGAACGCCTCCGGCTGGCGCAACGAATCTGGGAAGGAAATCGGCGTCTGCTCTAAAATCAGGTCGAAGGACCTCTATGACAAAACGAAAATCCAAGGGCGCGTACATGATCTCGGCCGTCGCGGAGATGTACGGCATTCATCCGCAAACCCTCCGCCTCTACGAGCGCGAAGGACTGCTCAAGCCGTCGCGCACCGAAGGCAACACACGTCTCTATACCGATGAAGACCTGCAGCGCCTGGAATTCATCCTCTCGCTCGCCCGCGATCTGGGCGTCAACATCAGCGGCATGGCGATCATCCTGCAAATGCGCGAGCGCATGGAGGAGATGCAACGCCAGATTCAGGAGTTCGTGCAATATATCCAGCAGGAAGTGCTCACCCGCGCCAATGCCGCCGCCGATCCCTCGAAAGGCGCAATCGTGCCCGTCCGCCGGCCGATGATGACGGTGCCCACAGACCCGTCTACGAAGAAGCATTGATTCTGAAAACGGTAGGCCTCGCGAGCGTAATCTGAGGAAGAGCGTCCCCGCTTCACCATTTTCCTCGAGCTCAATCCGCGACACGCCAGTGCTAAAGCGCCTGAGGTCGGATGTCCGAAGTCCGATGTTTGAGGTCTAAAGCGCCGCGCTCTGAAGTCCGCGCTTTCGCGATGTTAGACTTCCCTTGTCATTGTCTTTGCAAATCTTGGCGCTTGCCCGGAGCTTTTCTCTCCATGTCCGAAACCCAGATGCCCACTGCGCGCACGCGTGTGGTTCGCGAGCCGCATCGCGCCGCTTATGATCGCGAGACGGTCTATCGCATTCTCGACGAAGCATTCATCTGTCACGTCGGCTTCGCCGTCGACGGCCAGCCCTACGTCATTCCAACTTCGTACGGCCGCAAAGACTCGAACCTTTATATTCACGGTTCTGCCGCCAGCCGCATGCTGCGCAACCTGAAAGATGGCGTACCGGTGTGCGTCACCGTCACCCTGCTCGACGGGCTCGTGCTCGCCCGCTCGGTTTTCAATCACTCGATGAACTATCGCTCGGTGGTGATCCTGGGACAGGCAACGCTGGTGGAAGATCCGGAGGAAAAGCTCGCCGCGCTGCGCGCGCTCTCAGAACACATTTTGCCCGGCCGTTGGGATGACGCGCGCCAACCCAACGAGCGGGAGCTCAAGCAGACTCATGTGCTGCGCCTGCCGATTGAGGAATTCTCCGCGAAGGTCCGCACCGGCCCTCCCATCGACGACGAAGAAGATTATTCTTTCCCGACCTGGGCGGGAGTCATTCCGCTGGAGATGAGAGCCGGGGAGCCGATTAACGAGCCTCGCCTGGATCCTTCGCGGCCGGTACCGCCGTATGTAACTGAATACCGCCGAGACTAGCTAAACGAAAGCTCGCGGATGAGAGTCGTTCGCGGAAGTCCGCTGTGTTCTCTGTGCCATCTGTGGTGAAAGATCATGATTCTATGGCACCAGTAAGAGTTTGCCCGCCAGCTTGCGCGCTTCCATGTCGCGATGTGCCTCGGCCGCCTCCGCCAGCGGATACTTCTTCGCAATCCGCACCTTCAGACTTCCGCCGGCAATCATGGCAAACAACGCGCTGGTGCGCGCGATCAATTCTTCGCGTGTCGCTGTGAAATGCGCGAGCGTCGTCCGCGCCATGTACAGCGATCCTTTTTCCGAGAGCTTCGCCGGATCCACCGGCGGCACCGGCCCGCTCGACATCCCATAAAGTACTAGCATGCCGCGCATTTTCATCACGTTCAGATTTTTCTCAAACGTCGCCTTACCCACCCCGTCGTAAACGACATCCACTCCCTTGCCGCCAGTCAGCCGCTTCACTTCCGGTTCGAAATCCTGCCTGGTGAAAACGATCACTTCATCGGCGCCCGCCTCGCGCGCCAGTTCGCCTTTCTCATCACTCGAAACCGTACCGATCACGCGTGCGCCAATTGCGTGCGCCAACTGCACAACGAGGAGTCCCACTCCGCCCGCGGCCGCGTGCACCAGCGCCGTCTCGCCCGCCTTCAGCTTGTGGGCATCGTTCACCAGATAATGCGCAGTCAAACCCTGCATCATGGCCGCCGTCGCCTGCTCATCGCTGATTGCCGCCGGTACCGGCACCAGATGCTCTTCCGGCGAAGCCACGTAATCGGCATACGAGCCCAGCGTTCCGCTCCACGCCACTCGATCGCCAACTCTGACCAGCTTCGTCTGCGTGCCGGCCGCGGTCACCACTCCCGCGCCCTCCTGTCCGGGGATGAAGGGCAGAGGCGTGCGTAATCTGCCATCGCGAAATTGCCCGTCGATGGAATTCACGCCCGCAATCGCAACTTTCACCAAAGCCTCATTCGGCTTCGGCTGTGGAACCGGCACTTCGATCAGCTCCATCACTTCCGGACCACCCGTGCGCTGCACGCGAATCGCTTTCATCATTGTTCCCTTGCCACAAAATAGCCACTGTCATCCTGAGGCGCGCTTTTTGCGCCGAAGGACCTACGCATTACCTAGCAGCGCCTATGCTGCCGGCAAACCGCTTAGGTCCTTCGCTCCGCTCAGGATGACAACACCTAAGACCGCGATTTTCGAGAACATGTCTTATGGAATCAGCAGCAACTTCCCGGTCGTCTTTCGTCCTTCCAAATCGCGATGCGCCCGCTGGGCATCGGCCAGCGGATACGTATGCTCAATGCGCAGTTTCAGCTTTCCCGCGCCAATCATGTCAAACACCCCTCCGGCGCGCATGATCAGTTCTTCGCGACTCGCGGTGTAGTGGGCCAGCGTCGGACGCGTCACAAACAACGATCCCTTGGTCGATAGCGCAATCAGATCAAACGGAGGCACGGCTCCGCTCGACCCTCCATAAAGCACCATGTATCCGCGCGGGCGCAGCACGTTCAGCCCTTTTTCGAATGTCGTCTTGCCCACCGAGTCGTAGACAACGTCGACTCCTTTGCCGCCGGTCAGCCGCTTTGTTTCCTCTTCGAAATCCTGCTGCGTATAAACAATGATCTCGTCCGCGCCCGCTTCCTGCGCCAGCTTCGCCTTAGCCTCGGTCGAAACCGTCCCGATCACGCGCGCGCCGATGTTGTGCGCCATCTGCGTGAGCAGCAATCCCACGCCGCCCGCGGCGGCATGCACCAGCGCCGTCTCGCCGCGCTTCAGCGGATATGTAGTGTGCGACAAATAATGCGCCGTCATTCCTTGCAGCATCGCGGCGGCACCATGCTGATCGCTCACGCCCGCGGGAATCGGCACCAACCGATCCCCGGGCACGGCCGCATATTCCGCATACGATCCCAGCGGACCCGCCCACACCACACGATCGCCATTCTTCACGGTCGTAACCCCGGCGCCGATGGCACTCACCACGCCCGCGCCTTCCTGCCCCAGGACAAATGGCAGCGCAACTTTGTATCGTCCCTCGCGCTGGTAGACATCAATAAAATTCACGCCCGAAGCGCTCAGCTTCACCACTGCTTCATTCGCCTTCGGCTCCGGCACCGGCAGGTCCACCAATTCCATGACTTCCGGTCCGCCCGTCTTTCGTACTTGAATTGCCTTCATCGCTGTTCTCGCTTCAGTTTGAAATCTTGACTTCCGTCCCTCGCCCCGCGAAAGGAAATTCTACACGCGTCACGCGAGCCGCGAGGTTGGGTAGGGGCGGACGCAGCCTGCCCTG
>JASHQK010000120.1 GCA_030039195.1 Candidatus Sulfotelmatobacter sp. | reverse complement strand
CGGTAAGCAGCCAGGAAGAAATGGTTGCGGATGGGCGCTTCTCTTCCCAAACCAGCTCCACCTCCCGATCATTCGACAAATCACGGTTCAGCACAAACAAGGAGACCTTTCCTTCCGACTGGTCGATGGTTCCGGCCACATCCACGTATGGAACCTCCTCCATGCCGTGCACGTCATAAGTCGGACATTCGACAAGAAGATTCAGAACTTCCCCCCGGGCGAACTGCAGACCCCAACCGTAAGGATAGTAGATGGTTTGACGGAACAGGCCTTCTGCATTGGTAGTAATAGGTGCGATAACGTTAACTAACTGGGCCAGGCAGGCGATCTTAACCCGATCAGCATTGCGCACTTGAGAATTAACTAGCCCACCTACTAGCAATGCATCTTCCAGGTTGTAGACTTCTTCCAGCAGGTGCGGTGCTTCCGTTCGATGGCCATTCACCGCATCGCCCGATGTAGTTCGATACCAGACATTCCATTCATCAAACGAGAGCCAAAGCTTCTTGGCAGAACGCTTCTCCCCGCGGACAACATCACACACTGCAGCGGTCTCGGCAATCTGGCGCTCCATACTGAGATTCAAAGCAAGATACTTCGAAGTATCACCTCCAGTATCTCGCTGATTGTTGCCAAAGTAGCGATGCAACGATAGTCCGTCCACATAGTCGTAGCATTGCTCGAGCACCTCACGGTCCCATTCCAGATAAGTCGGCATAAACGGCCCGCTGGAACCGCAGGCAATGAGCTTCAAAGACGGATCCACATAGCGCATCTGCCGCGCGGCATCGGCTGCCTTAAAGCCATACTCGGTCGCCGACATATGGCCGATCTGCCAAGGACCATCCATCTCATTGCCCAGACACCAGTGTTGCACCTTATAGGGCTCATCAAAGCCGTGCTGGCGGCGCAGATCGCTCCATTTTGTTCCTTTTTCGACGTTGCAATATTCGACCAGCGCCGCCGCTTCCTCTGCGGTTCCTGTGCCGAGGTTTAGCCCCATGAGCGGCGTGGTTCCCGCAGCCTTACACCAAGCCATGAATTCGTTCGTGCCGAACTGATTTGATTCAATGGAATTCCACGCCTTATCAAGCACCCGTGGACGGTTCGCCTTGGGACCCACACCGTCGAGCCAGTTATAACCCGAAACGAAATTGCCGCCCGGATAGCGAACGATCGGAACTCCTAAGTAACGAATTTCGTCGAGCACGTCTTTGCGAAAACCGTTAGAGTCCGATAATTTCGATCCTGGATCGTAAATGCCTTCGTAGATGGCCCGGCCTAAATGCTCGAGAAACGAGCCAAACACGTTGCGCTCTAGCGGCGCAATGGTTCGCTCAGTATCGATGTAAACGCGCGCCCCAGATCGTTGATCCGCTGATCCTCTGGAAACCGCAAGGCCGGCGAGCGAACTGCCGGCCAACAATTTAGGTGCGCCACAGACGAGACTCGCAGCAGAGGCTTGCTTTAGAAAGTGCCGTCGCGAGGTAAATGATTGCTTCGGGGGAGGGGCTGCCTTGCTCTCTTGCTTCCTTTTCAATTCTGATCCCTGATAACTTATAGCTTAGACAAACTCGCTTCCTTCTGCAATCACAAGCAATCTATCACGAAAAGCCCGCAAAGAAGGCGAGCCTCGATTCAACAACCAAGACTCGCCAGCGGTATCATCAGATTAGTCAGAACGACAATCTCAGTCCTAACTGCAGCTGCCGGGCCGGAAGCGCAGTAGTCGACTTGGCAAACCCTCCATCCCCCATGTTTCCATCTACCGGGCCGAGGTTAGGGTGGTTGAATAAGTTAATGAAATCGAAGCGGAACTGCAAATTCCCTTCTTCACCTAACCACGGGAGGTGATTGTTCTTCAGAATGCTGGCATCTACTTGCACCATTCCCGGGCTGCGATAGATGTTTCTTGCGAGGTTACCCTCTGTACCTATCGTTGGTGTCGGAAAGTCGCCGGCTGTGAACAAGCCATTGATGTAGGCCGACTTGCTATGGGAACCAGTAAAGTTCTGAGTCGGCGTATTCGGCACATCGTATAAGGTTCCGTCCAGATCATAGTCACCACTGTTGGGCGCCAATACGTAACCGTTCGGGTTCGTGACGCTCGGCGAAACACCGCTGACGATTTGCAGTGTCGTATTTGTGGGACTCGCAGGTGGACCGGTTGGGCACGGACCGAGATTCGCCCCGGTCAATGTCCCGTCGCTGCTGCACATGATACTTAGCGGTCGATTGTCGGTTACCCAGAATGGGGTGCCTGTCTGAACCGCAATGATGCTCGAAGCTTCCCATCCGGAGGTCAGGACCTTGGCGACCCCACTCCCGACTCCGGGCAATGTGTACGAACCAGAAAACGAGAAGCGCTGCCGGACATCGTAATTCGCGTCTCCGTAATAATTGAAATAGGAACTGGGCTGCGGGACGTTGACACCAGCATCCTGGTCGAACCGGGTGTTGGCCTCCGGGAAATCCCTGGCATGCGAGAACGTGTAAGAGCCCTGGAAACTTCCCCGATGTCCTGCTCGGCCACGCAAGAACAGGATCATCGCGTTGTAAGTGGCACGATTGGCATTGTTCACGTACGTAATGGGTCCGAAATACTGATTGAGAGTGCCGATGCCCTCCGTAACATAGTTGCCATTCGGATTATTGGTAACTAGAGAAAAGGTTGCGCCACCTGGAAAATAATTTACATTGTATCCAGTCAAGCCGTTGTAGCTCTTGGATCCTGAATAGTTGGCCCCGGCAATCAGACTTCCCCGCAATTGGCGCTCTACGCCCGCCACATAATTGACGGCTAATGGAGCGACCATGCTTTGATCCAAGGCATCAATCGACGGCGTTGTGCCGGTAACCCCACCATGAGAATTCAGACTTCCCGCTGGAATTGGAGGCAACGGAAAATTCCACGGGTAATTCCCCGAAGGAGCAATAGAAAAGAAATTGCCCAGAGGATAAGAGAT
>JASHQK010000119.1 GCA_030039195.1 Candidatus Sulfotelmatobacter sp. | reverse complement strand
GCGAGTCTGAATGCGAACGTGGAGAAGGCGAACAATTTTCTGGTCAAGCGCTTCTACAACATCGACCACAACGCGTATCTGGAAGGCACGCTGCAGGCGAAAACAAAAGAGTTGATGGGATTGGTCGCCTCGGTTTGCCTGCGCTGCGATGATTGCATCTTCTACCACGCCATTCAGGCTTACCGGCTTGGCACGCCGCGCGCGGAGCAGGAAGAGTCGCTGAATGTCGCGCTGGTCGTGGGAGGGAGCATTGTCGTGCCGCACCTGCGGCGAGTATACGAACTGCTGGAAGAGTTGTACGCGTGATTGTCCGGAAGACGGACGCCCTGGTGGTGTGCAGATCTGAACGCCAAGGTGGGTCGGTAGCTTCTTTGCCTATTGCCGCGGATGCAGCGGAACTACTCCGAGAGAAACCAGAATGCAAACCGCGCCCATGCAGAAAATCACGATGGTCGGGGCCCAGAAGCTGAAGGAATCTTCGTCGCGATCATATCCGCCCGGCGGACAACCCTTGTAGTAGCCCTTGCCCGTAAAGACACTGTAGCTGGACCAGCCTATCGCACCAATCCCTAGAAGAAGTATGAGTGACACGCAGTGCTCCTGAGTGCTCGCAGAAGATAGTATTTGTTGGGAGCTGCACAGAAACGTAACGTCAGTTCATGGTCGGCGGGTAGCGCGATTGCTCGTGAGCGACAGGACGAATGTGACCACGATCAGGGCGACGCCGCCAATGAATGCAAGCCGCTCCGGCTGTGTCAAAGACTGCCAAACAACGTCGGGTGGCCACAGGATTTTCTTGTCACGGAGCGGAGTGAGGCAGGCGAACACGCCAGAAAGAAATCCCACGGCCGTAGCGACTCGTCGTTGTTTATCCGGAGTCATCGGTTCGAATTATTGCTTGGCTGGCTGGTTTTCCTGGAATGAGCGCGAGATCCCTCGCCGCGCGGCTTCGGGATGACCGTCATCGCAAGGCAACTACTGAATCAAAACGCATCAATGCCGGTCACACTCTGCCCAATGATCAGCGAATGTACGTCGTGTGTACCTTCGTAGGTCTTGACCGATTCGAGATTCATCAGGTGACGCATGATCGGATAATCATCGGCCACGCCGTTCGCGCCGAGGATATCGCGCGAGAGGCGTGCACATTCCAGAGCCATCCAAACATTGTTGCGCTTGGCCATGGAAATATGCTGCGGCTGAACCTTGCCCGCATCTTTCAATCGTCCCACTTGCAGCACGAGCAGCTGCGCCTTGGTAATTTCGCTGATCATCCAAGTGAGCTTGTCTTGCACCAGCTGATGTGAAGCGATGGGCTGATCGCGCCATTGTTTCCGAAACAGCGCGTATTGCAGGGCACAGTCATAGCAGGCCATGGCCGCTCCCACCGCTCCCCACGCGATGCCGTAGCGGGCCTGGTTCAGGCACATCAGAGGAGATTTAAGGCCACCGGTTTTGGGCAACAGATCCGACTCGGGTACGTGAACATCCTGCAGAGAAAGTCCCGAAGTTACTGACGCGCGCAGCGACCACTTGCCGTGAATGTCGTCGGCTTTGAATCCGGGACGATCGGTTTCGACGAGAAATCCGCGGATGCGGTCATTTTCACTCTCGACTTTCGCCCAGATGACGGCGACATCGGCGATGGTGCCGGAGGTGATCCACATCTTTTCGCCGTTGATGACATACTCGTTTCCGACCTTGCGGGCGCGGGTGCGCATGCCGCCGGGATTGGATCCGAAATCCGGTTCGGTCAGACCGAAGCAACCGAGCTTTTCACCTTTCTGCATGGCGGGAAGCCATTTCTCTTTTTGCTCGTCACTGCCAAATTCATAAATCGGGTACATACAGAGCCCCGACTGCACGCTGACGAAGCTGCGCACTCCGGAATCGCCGCGCTCGAGTTCCTGCGTCATCAGGCCGTACTCGACATTGCCCATGCCGGCGCAGCCATAGCCCTTGAGCGATGCGCCGAAGAAACCGAGGTCGGCCATCGGTTTGACCAGTTCGCGAGGAAATCGGCCGGCGCGATTGCACTCTTCGATAATGGGAATGAGATTGTCTTCAATGAACTGGCGGGTGGTGTCGCGGACGAGGCGCTCGTCGTCGGTGAGCAAAGCATCGTATTGCATGAAGTCGACGCCGCGGAATTTGATAGCAGGCATGAAAGCTCTCCTCGATGAAGTGCGCCGCAATGATCTGGCAGGTTGCCGCCCACAGAGTCGGCCGGCGCACGAAGGGCAAACGTATGACGGTAACAGGCGACACTAGCGAGGTCAACGGGTGAGGGCGCATTGGCAGCTACGAAGAAGACTACCATGCTTCAAAACAGTCGTATTTGCGCTGGCAGGCGACCTTTCCCTCTTTGAACTCGAAGAACATCGCGACTTGGTTTCCCCTCACGATTGTAAGAAGCCTCGAAAAACCCTTGTGTGGCAGTGGTCGTCAAGGCTACACTTCGGCCCACGGCCCCTGTGCGTTTACTCACTTCTGAGGTAATTCATGATGAAGCGAATGCGCCTGTGGTTTTCTCTTCTTTGTCTACTCTGCTATGGCGCCGCCGCTCAGGTGCTGACTGTGCCGGGACGCGGAGTCGACCCTGGAGGGCTCCCCGCGTCATCAATGGACGCGATTCAGTCCACGCAGATGGACCTAAGCATTTTCAGAATTGACACGCAAAATAAGGACCAGAACCTTCTAGAAAGCCCCGGCGCCTCGGTCTCTAGACTCGATCTAAAAGCCCCCTGGAAGGCGCGCCGGGAATACGAAATTGGGCTTCGGCTTCTGCTGCAGAAAGACCTGCCCCGCGCTATTGACCACCTTCAAAAAGCAATGTCGAAGTATCCGAACTTTGTTGCGGCGCACAATGCACTGGGTACAGCTTACCTGGACCTCGACGAGAACGAGCAGGCACGCGATGAGTTCAACAAGGCTGTCGCTCTGGATGACCACCTGCCGAATTCGTACTTGAATTTGTCGTGTGCAGAACTCGCGTTGAAGGATTTCCCCGCCGCAGAGGATTCGTTGAAGAGGGCATCATCAATCGCTCCTCTTGATCTGCAAGTGCAGTTGGCGCTGGCGTATGGGGAATTTCAAAATCACGATTATCCCGCCGTAATCGCAACCGCGCAGCATGTGCACGAAGGCAAGCACGAGAAAGCAGCGAACGTGCATTTCTTTGCGGCGGGCGCGTGGGAGGCTCAGGGAAATCTAAAACAAGCCGAAAACGAGATGCAGACTCTGCTGCAGGAAGACCCACAGTCGCCTTCAGCTGACCAGTTTCGCCTGATTCTCAGCGACATCCAAACGGAAGAGAAAGCGCGAGCCGACGCCAAGCTTCACCCGGCTCAAGCTGTGACTTTTTCTTTCCAATCGCCTACCTCGGCTACTGCCGATCAAGCTTCGCAGCAAGCCCAGCAAATCCTGCAGAACGTGAAGGAGAAAAACGAGATTGCAGAAGCCGAGGCGGCGCCGGAACCGACATGCGCTGACTGCGGCACATCGATATCAGCAGCGAGACCGAATCCGAGGAGTTCAAAATCAGCCATTTCCGGAATCACGTTTCGCTCCACGGTCGACGAAGTTGCGATCTTCTTCGCCGCAACCGATCACGGAAAATCCGCCACAAATCTAACTATCAACGATGTCCGCGTTCGCGACGACGAGCAGCCTCCGCATGCGATTGTCGATTTCCGCAACGAATCGCAGCTGCCATTGCGATTAGGATTGGTGATTGATACCAGCAGCTCTGTTCTCGAGCGTTTCTCATTCGAACAGGCGGCAGCAACGAAGTTTCTATATGCCGTAGCGACAAATCAGGAAGACCGTTGTTTCGTGGTCGGCTTCAACGGTTCGATTCTGCTGGTCCAGGACTTCACAGCAGACCTCGCCCTTGCCTCGCACGCTGTCAACCAACTTGCGCCCGGCGGCGGAACGGCGCTGTGGAGTGCGGTTGCGTTTGCCGCCGACAAACTGGCCAGCCGCGGAGAAGATCGGGCTGTCTCACGAGCACTGGTCGTAATCAGCGACGGACAGGACAATGCCAGCGACTTATCCCTGAGAGAAGCAGTTGCCCACGCCCTGCGGAACGAAGTGGCCATTTACACGGTTAGCACCCGTGATGTCATGAACGAAGATCCGAGCGCCCTGTTGGGCGAGAATGCCCTCAAGACGCTTTCCGAACTCACCGGCGGAGCCGCTTTTGCTCCCGGCTCGATTCATCGATTCAAGGAAAGTCTGGCCGATCTGCAGCAGGTCATTCGCGGACGATATCTGATCTCGTACCAGCCAGCCGCCTTCCAGCGTGACGGACGGTATCGAGCGGTGACCATCACGGCGGCAAAGGACGGGCACACTCTGAAGATCTACGCGCGCAAGGGATACTATGCTTCCGCCGCGAAATCGATCGACAGCTATCGGTAATGCTGGACTAAACTCCGGCTTTGGCTTCAAACGGGCTGCACCTTATTGGGCCGCGCCGATGCGTGAGTGCGCGCGTTATAGGTGGCGTCTGCGAGACAGCCGCACCAACGTTACTGTAAAATCGCTATCGACGGAAGAGATCAAGACGCAGCCGGAGTCTTCCCGAGTGGACGCGTTCATCCGCAGGATCCCATCCACCAGCATCCGCTGAAGGAGTCGCCGCGGATTGCGATGCGCAAATTTTGAACAAATCAGGAGAGACGAGCCATGGCAGTAGGAGCCAAAATTGCAAAAACCGCCGACCGGAAGAAGGTTATGGATACAACCAAAAGCACAGATTGTCCCAAGTGCGGCAAGCCCACGCGCATTGTGAAGCGCGTGAAAGACCGCGAACGCGGCATTCCCGGCGGGATCTACATTTCATGCTCGGCCTGCGAGTTTTTCGAGAAGCTGTAAGGGACTAGGTCAGTTCTAGAGCGATTTTGAGAGCGCGGTCCAGTTCGGCTATCCTAGCCGCCGACAGGGATCCGACAAAACGCGTGAGGTCGGTCTTATAAAGGCTCACGAGGTTGTCGCAAAATACCCAACTGTCGTGCTTCATCCCCTCATTGATACCGATGAGGATCTGGGTTGAGAAACCGTGACCCCGACTAAAGATCGGAGCACAGGTGACGGTGGGAAACCGCGAGTCAATGAGCGTCTGACGGCTCACGATGACGTAACTGCGAAACAGTTTTGGGTCGTCGTTCGGACGATGGACTCGATAAACCTCGCCTCTCTTCACTGCGGTTCGCCCATCTCAGCCTGATCACGGAGCACTTCTTCAATCTCGGGGGCCAGTTCGTCGGCCGCCTGGTTCAGCAATTCGAGGTCCCGGGCCTCGATTTGTGCACGAGCCCGGTCACGCAGATACTGTGCCAGAACGCTCTCGATAAATGCAGATCGCGACCGCTTCGATCCGGCTGCACGGTCAATTCCCTTGAGAACGTCCTTCGACAGTGTGACGGATGTCTTCTCTTTCATACTACGAATATACTACCATCATACTACCGAGGTGGAGATGTTATTTCGTGGTAATATTTCGACGCAGAATCTCGCGGAACTCTGCCAGTTTCTGTTCGCTAAAAGCCCGCTTTGGAATGGGGATATAGATCCGCGGTTGCGGCAAGAGCACAAAAACTGATTTTCCTTCTGACCAGCCAATATAGGTCGACCATTTGACCTGAGAATCGTAATGCTCTGATCGCATGTGGATTCCCGTGTCAGAAGCCGTTAAGGTCGTTGGACCCTGGGCAGATGGCATCCGCCAAAATTGCCTGCGTGCGTGAAGCCTCGGAGATATCCAGACTCCAAGGAGCCAGACGGCCGGAAGCCCGAGTAAGAACCACGACATGTATTCGGAAGCTAGGCTCGGCCTCCATATCGCCAGAACCAAACCAACCGCAAACAACACCATCATCGAGATTAAGCTAAGGCGGTAGTTCCACCGTCGCCATGCATTGCTCTTTTGCCACGCACGCAGACCGTGCCGATAATCCTCCTCGGCAAGTTGGTAGGTGACTTCCATGAGAGGAGTCCGCATTAGAGGTGAGTGTCTAGTGCCGGATCTGTTCCAGGATTGCTCTAGCTTGTGCCGCCGGATCGGCGGCTTCTGTGATTGGCCTTCCCACCACAATATAACTGGCTCCCGCGGCGATCGCTTGCGCAGGAGTCACTACTCGAACCTGATCGGCTGCATTGCTCCCTGCTGGCCGCACACCCGGAGTCACGATCGGGAACTCGAAGCCTAGCTTCGCGCGTACAGCCGGAGCTTCCCGGGCAGAAGTCACAATGCCTCGACACCCGTTCTCGAGCGCAAGTGAGGCCAGTCGCACCACGTTCTCTTTGAGCGATCCGTGAACCCCCGTTTTTTCCAAATCATCCTCACCGAGGCTGGTGAGCACAGTGACGCCGAGAAGAATCAATTGTGGATTCGTCTTTGCCGCATCGGCTGCCGCGCGCAGCATCTTTGTGCTTCCGGCGGCGTGCACGGTCAGCATGGTTACGCCAAGTTTTGCGGCTTCAGCGACGGCAGCGGCAACGGTGTTGGGAATGTCGTGGTACTTCAGATCCAGAAAGACACGCCGACCGGAAGCCACGAGATCGCGCACGACGCGCGGCCCTTCGGCCGTGTAGAGCTGCATGCCGACCTTGTAGGTGAGAGCAGAGTCTCCGACCGCCGCGACGATTCGCTGAGCCGCGGCGGCGCTGGAGACATCAAGGGCTACGATGAGCCGCTCACGCGGGTCGTTTTTATGAAACTCGCCAGCTATACGGCTCTCGCCTACGCGAGACCCACCGTCCGGGATGCGGTTCGGCAGAGTGGCTTGCATCCCGGTCAGTGTAACCGGTTTTCAGGGGAGTTGCACGATGGGGGGACGATTCATGGCAACAGTCTCAAACGACTGTTTTGTTGTCGGAGCCTGGACCAGGTCCAGACGCACGCGTTG
>JASHQK010000118.1 GCA_030039195.1 Candidatus Sulfotelmatobacter sp. | reverse complement strand
ACGGCACTCACCGCGGCGCGCATCGCGTCACTCAAACTTTCAGGATTGCCATCTGTCCTCGGCACAATCCCGGCTGATTCCTGAGACGACTGTGCCAGTGGCATGTAGTAAAACCCTTCGCTCGTGTCGGATTGCAGAGAAGAAGCTTTCGCGTGGCCGACGATTCCGACAACCGTGATCCAGTGCGGAACCGGAGTCGAAGCCGAGGCAAAAAGTTGGATGTGCTGTCCGATCGGATCGGTGCCAGGCCAGTAGCGGCGCGCCAGGGTGTCATCGATCACGCACACCAGCTCGGTTTCCGCACGGTCTTGCGGCGTAAAAACTCGCCCGCGAAGTAGAGGAATCCGGAGAGTCGCAAAGTAATCTGAAGAGACGCTCCGCCTGTTGCCATGCGGCCCGGGATCATTCGGTGCGAGCGTCTGCCCCTCGATCTTGAATGACCCAGATCCTCCCCCGTTAGTAAACGGCAACGCGTTGGTGATGGCGGCGTGAGTTACGCCTGGAATCTGCTTGAGTCGCTCCTCCAGAGCGCGATAGAAAGCAACCTGCTGTTGATCGGTTTTGTAAGTGGTCTCGGGCAAGCTCAATTCGGCCGACATCAGACCGCTGGGATCGAATCCGGTTTTCACTTGCTCAAGTTTTTCGAGGCTGCGAACCAGAAGCCCGGAAGCCAGGAGCAGAACCATGGCCATGGCGATCTCGGTGACCACCAACCCCGAGCGAAAGCGCTGGCGGCCGCGGCTTGCTCCCTCGGAGCGGCCACCTTCCTGCAATGCCTGAAACCAGTTTCCTCGCGTCAGTTGCCAGGCCGGAGCGACGCCGCAGAGCAGCGCGGCGAAGCTTGTGGTAGCGACTAGGAATAAGATCACAGTCCCGCCCATCCGGACGGAAATGTTCAGCATCACGTCCGCAGGTGCAAGCAGCAAAAGAAGGGGAACCACGATTTTCGCCAGCATCAAGCCGATCGCCGCTCCCGCAACGGCCAGACACAGCCCTTCCATGAGCGCCTGCCGTTGAACTCGGTAGCTACCCGCCCCCAGAGCGATTTGGATCGAGAATTCCCGCTGCCGTCCGGAAGCTCGGGCCAATTGAAGCCCGGCAATATTGGCGCAGACGATCAGCAGGATGGTTCCAACCGCGGCAAGAAGAACGAATAGAGGTTGGCGCAAATCTCCGGTGACATACTCAATCAGCGGCATGGAGAACATGCCCCAACCCACGGTGATCGGCAGGTGTTCGGAGGCGGCTATCTGCGCGCTGCGCGTGGCCAGATATGCATTCGCTTGCGCAAGTGTGACTCCGGGCCTGAGCCTGGCGGCGCCGAAGAGATACTCGTTATGCCGTAGCTGCGGGTCGAAATAGCTGCCCGGGGGAAGCGCGATCGGAATCCACAGCTCGGCCTGATTCGGCCAGGCAAAATCGGGCCCCATCACTCCAACGACTGTGTACGGTTCCTGATCCAGTTCGAGTTTCCGCCCGATGATGGAGGAATCTCCGCCAAAGCGCTGCTGCCACGCCCGATACGACAGAACCACGACGTGATTGGCGTTGGGTTGGTCCTCTTCCGGACGAAAGACACGGCCCAAATAAGGATGCGCCCAGAAGACATCGAACCACTGCCACGAAACCAATGCTCCTGAGAGCCGTTGCGGCAGGGAATCGCCGCTGGTGTAATTGAAATCTTCTCCTTCGAGCACCGCGGCCGAGGTGAAAATGTTCTTGGCAGAAACCGCGTCGCCAAAATCAGTCGACGAGATACTGATGTTGGCGAGATCGCCGAATGTATATTTCGCGCGCAGGGCGACCACATCTTTCGGGTGAGGAATGCCGCTGGGGTTCAGCAGAACCGCATTCATCACGCTGAATACGGCCAGGGTCGCGCCAATCCCGAGGCCGAGCGTAAGGATCGATGTGAGCGTAAATCCTGGGCTCTTGCGCAACTGCCGCAATGCGTAGCGAAAATCTTGGAGGAATCCGGTCATAAACACTTATCCCTTCGGATCGAATTGCCCATCCGTTCGGACTGAAGCGGCGATCCCCTTTTATGCGATGCTCTCGGCCATCAATTTCTTGAGTTCTTCTTCGGCCACGACTTTGCCGTCAAACAGATGCACTTCGCGCTGGGCGTGCTTGGCGAAGCGTGGATCGTGCGTCACCATGCAGATCGTCGCGCCGTCTTTGTGCAGGTCTTGCAGGAGCTGCATGACGGCTTCACCATTGCGGGAGTCGAGATTTCCGGTAGGCTCGTCGGCGAGCAGGATCGAGGGATGTCCGGCGAGCGCACGGGCCACGGCGACGCGCTGCTGCTGACCTCCGGAGAGCTGCGAGGGATAGTGCCGCACGCGGTGCGCCATGCCCACGCGTTCGAGCGATTCCATCACGCGCTTCTTGCGATCGACGGAGGGCATTCTCTGGCGGTAGGTCAGCGGCAGTTCGACGTTCTCGTACACCGTAAGATCGCCGATCAGATTGAAACTCTGAAAGATGAATCCGATTTCCTGGTTGCGAATGCGCGAGCGCGCGGCGAAATCAAGATTCTCGACCGGCTGGCTATTCAACTGGTATTTGCCGCCCGTGGGCGTGTCGAGCAGGCCGATGATCGAGAGCAGCGTCGATTTGCCGCATCCCGAGGGCCCCGACATGGCCACGTATTCACCTTTGCGAATGGAAAGATGCACGCCAGAAAGCGCGTGGGTCTCAATCTCGTCGGTGTAGAAGATTTTGGTCAGGTCTTCAATCTGGATCAACGGCTGCGCCGAATCGTGCATGAGTTTCTCCCGTCAAATTGAGTCATTCAGAGATCGGGTCATGGAGTCATGGAAGAACCGTCACGCACTGGCGGGTTCCAATGTCTCAATGGCCGAATCGCTCAATGACTCAATCGTTCCATGACTTAATTGCCAGTGATTTCAATCCAATCGGATCCGGTCGACGTTGTCCTCGCGCGACATGTCGGAGAGAATGACGGTGTCGCCTTCGTGCAAGCCTTCCAGAACCTGAATTGAGTTCACCGAGGCGCGGCCCACTTTCACCGGAACCCGCACCGCGCCTTTACCATCGGAATCGAGTTTAAACAAAAGGATCGTACTGTTTTCCTGTCCGAATGCCGGCCGGCCGACGTAGAGAACGTCATTGAGACGTTCGAGATCGATGGTTCCGTCGACGCTCAAATCCGGCCGGGCCCCTTCTGGCAACTCGCCGGTGAGCTTCACATCAACGGTGACCGTCCCGTTCTGCACGGCGGGATCGACTCGCATGACGTTTCCGTTGACGGTGCCGTTGTGAGTATCGATCAGCGCCGGCTGGCCGATTTCCACGTCGCGCGCCTGCGTTTCGGCAATCTTCAGTTCCGCCATCAGGTGATTCGGTTGAACCACCTTGGCCAGCATGGTTCCGGGCAAAACGTGTTGCCCGACCTGCAAGGGAAGATCGACCAGGACGCCTTCAATGCCCGCTCGCACTTTCAGCGCGTCGAGCTGCTCCTGCTTCAATTCCGCCAGGGCGCGAATCTGGTCGACCTTGGCCTGTTGCTCGGCAATTTGCGATTCGATCGCTTTCTGAGCGATCACCAGGCGCTCGACTTCAATGTCGTTGCGGGTCGTCAGTTCATCGGACTTGCTCTTGGAATTCTTGTAGGCCAGTCCGGAAATCACTCCCAGATCGTAAAGAGCTTTGTCGGTGTCGGCCTGCAGCTTGGCTTGGGTGTAATCGGCGTTAACCGTGGCAGCATCGGCTTTCTGAGTCATCAGATTGCTTTGCAGCGTCACCCGAAGGCTCTGCAGTTCGGCTTCCGCTTCCTTCAACTGCAGATTGGCATCGATCGCAGCCTGCTCGACTTGCGGATTGCTCATATCCAGCAGAATAGTGTCGGCTTTCACCTGCGTCCCGGGCAGCATGCGGATGCGAACCACCGTGGCTTCGGTCTCTGCTGGTATTTGACGGATGAATTCCTGGCTGGGGATCAACGATCCCAGGCCATGCACCTGCCGCAGCATGGAGCCACGCTTCACGCTGTCGGTCCAGACCGTGCTGCGCTCGACCTCCGGAGCGGCGGGTTTGAGGCGCATGACTGCAGCCGTCACGCCGCTCAGCGCGAGCACGCCGACGATCGACCATATGATCTGCCGACGCCTTTTCTGCCGCCGAAACTCGGGCCGTGCGATATCCATAACCTGACATTATGCAACCGTCCCGCCACTACCAGGGCATCTTTATGTTGTTGGAAAAACAAGAAGAAACGCGTGGCAGTGGATCTGAGTCAGGCTGGCGGTTGTCCGGCTGCGGAATGAAGTGCCCATTATCGGACGGTTGGTAGCGCTGTGGCGGGCTGGCCGCAACTCACAGTGGAAACAACTCATCTTCTTTCTCGTCGCGCTTTTCCTTGCCCAAACGCCTCTCCAGAAATTCTTTGGCCAGATCTTTTCCGCCCAAGCCGAACGCAATCGCCAGAGCAAGCATCAATGCGCCAAAGACCGTGCCAAAAGCAATGAGCAGAGTTCCTTCGCCAACGCCTAACACCTCAAACACCATGGAGATGGTGAAGATCGCGATGATGATCCGGACCACCTGAGCGACCAGTCTGGAGGAGCGGATATCCGCATTGACGGCGGCTAACAACGCCGCGCGAGAAAAGAAACGTGCCGCAAGAAATCCCAGGAAAAGAATGACCAGCGCCGCAACCAGGCGCGGCAGGAACAGAAAGAACCGCTCGGTATACTCCTCGAGGCCGACGATTCCCAGCGCGCTCACGCCCAGCAGGGTAAAGCCGACCCAAGCCACCCAGAACACGACCCGGCTGAGCAGTTCCGACGATGAGGGCAAGGCGGCCTGCTTCAGTAGTTCCGTGGCCCCGGCATTCTCCGACAGCTTGGAAAACCGGGTCACGCGCAGGATGCTTCGGGTAATGACTTTCAGCAGGTAGGCGATCAGCCAGCCGACCAAAACCACAATCAGCATGACGATCAGGCGCGGCAGGTAGTGGGCGAACTCTCTGGCCATCTCCTGCAAGCCCTGGGTTAATTCCGTGACAATGATTTCTCGCATGGCATTTCACCCTTTCTCTTTCCAGAGCTCGAGAAAGTAAGGCTTCGAGCGTTCGAACTCGGCGCATAGACTTTCCACGTTTTTCTCGATCTGCTCCTCCGACGCGTCGCTGATTTCCAGCAGGAAACTCAGAGCGCGTCCTCGGAAAAGAGGACCGAGAGCCTGGATGATGTGGTCCCGATTGATGACCGATCTATGAAACGAAGCGGCAAATTCGAAGACGGTTCTAGCCCAAAGGTCAGGGGGATAGCGGAATTCGTCGACGTTGAGGGCGGCAATCCTTCGCAGTTCGGCCAGCGTTTGCGAAGAAAGGATGTCCTGAAAAACCGGGTCCAGTTCCGACACTCCGTTGGCGAACGTGTCGCGCAAGCGTTCGGCATTGATATTGAACGGCTCCGGCGGAATTTCGCACTGGCCATCGAACGAAGGCACGGACTGGGAAGATGAGACTGTGCTCCAGAGCGGAAAGTTGGCATCCAGAGAAGCGAAAAGCGCCCCGACGGTGCGGCGCAGGGCGAGGACCATATCCGTCGCACTGGGATCGGTGTGTGCCCGGATTCCGAGAAATGACTGGCATATCCGATAGCTGCCGGTGATGGCCGCGATCGTAAGGGAAATTTCCGGACCGACTTTGACCCAGTCTTCTTCCCACGAGTCTCGGCTTAGTAAATCGCCGGCCAGGCGGCTGGAGATGGCGAAATCGGAAGCGTACGGCTCCCGTACCTGGTAACCGTAGACGGCGCGAACCATCGGATACAGCAGGTTGCGCATGAGCAATCCTTCGAACTTTTGCCGGCGATAGACGGGCAAGGCGAGATCGAACCGGTCATGGTAGACCGGACGGACTAGGCGCTGCAGCCAGTCGGGCTCGATGCTGGCCTCATCGGCAGAAATGATGACCGAGACTTTGGCCTGCAACAGATCGGCCGCGGCCAGGATGGTTCGCAGAGCGCGGAGGGGTTCGGGACTGCTCGCATATTCTGTGCTCACGGCATGCAACGTGCGTAAGGCGTAAACCTTCGATGCGCTCCACACATCATCAATGGACACGCCAGTGACCATCTGCGGAGTGCCATCCCGCGACCCGCCATCGGTGTTGATAATGACAGCGCGTTCGCGCGGAAAGCACTTCAGAATGCCGGTTTGAATCGCGCGCGTGACCTGCTGGATCGTCCCCGCATTGTTATACGTGGGCAGTCCGATGAGGATGTCGACCTCGCCCACGTTGATGAGCTGACGAAGAAATTCGTCAGACAGAAGACTATCTTCGGGCAATGTTGTCTCCGAACTCCCTCTGCAATCGCCGAGATAAAAAGTCTTGGGTGCCCCACTTCTCGCTGCTTTTGCGAGAAGTGGCAATAGATTTAGTTCTGTGCTAAACGACCGACGGATCGAGTCACAATCGTTTTTCCCATGTCTCGCAAAATCAGCGAGACATGGGGCACCCCCGCAAAGATCCGATTCCCCGCTTCAGATGCGCCGCAGCCGGAACCAGTAAAACTGATAAGGACCCATGGTCAACAGGTAGGGAACATCGCCGATGCGGGGAAATACATTCTTACCAAACATTTCTATCAGAATATTGCCCTTGTAGCGGCGTAAATCGAGTTCCACGGCCTGCGCGGAGCTGGAAAGATTATTCACGACCAGGACTGTTTCCCTGCCCAGTTGCCGGATGTAGGCCAATACGCGATGATTCGCCGGATGCAGAAACTCAATCGATCCCGACCCAAAGACCGGGCTGGAGCGGCGGACCGCGATCAGGCGCTTCATCCACGAAAGCAGCGAATGATGGGTGCGCGTCTGGGATAAAACGTTGACCGCCTGGTATCCGTAAACAGGGTTGAGGATCGGAGGCGAATAGAGGCTCTCGGGATCGGCGGCGGAAAAGCCTCCATTCCATCCTCCGCTCCACTGCATGGGCGTGCGGACGCCGTTGCGATCGCCAAGGTAAATGTTGTCTCCCATTCCGATTTCATCGCCGTAATAAATGATAGGCGTGCCGGGCAATGACATCAGCATGCCGTTCATGATCTCGATGCGGCGGCGATCGTTATCGAGCAGCGGCGCGAGCCGGCGGCGAATGCCCAGATTCAGCCGCATCGATTTATCCTGCGCATAGATGTCGTACATGTAATCGCGCTCGATATCGGTAACCATTTCCAGCGTCAGCTCGTCATGATTGCGCAGAAATAAAGACCACTGGCACGAAGGCGGAATTTCAGGCGTCTGCTGCAGAATCTCGGTGATGGGCTTGCGGTCTTCCAGGCGCAGGCCCATGAACATGCGCGGCATCAGCGGGAAATGGAACGCCATGTGGAATTCGTCGCCGTTGCCGAAATATTGACGAAGATCGGCCAGCCACTGATTCGCTTCCGCCAGCAACATGGTGCCGGGATAT
>JASHQK010000117.1 GCA_030039195.1 Candidatus Sulfotelmatobacter sp. | reverse complement strand
TGATGTCTGTATCTCCCCACGCTCGACGTCGGCCCTCACCCTCCCCGATCGACCGCGCTCAGTCCATCTTGCCCGGTCCCCGCCCTCTGTGAAAAACTGGCAGCGACTCGCTTTCCAATACATGCATTCCTGATCGGCCGTTTTCTATTCCAGCTATGGGCACAGCGCGCACGCTCTTCGAAAAAATCTGGGACACTCATCTGGTCGCGACGCCATCCGGGCGCTCGCCGATCCTCTATATCGAGCTGCACCTGGTGCACGAGGTCACTTCGCCGCAAGCCTTTGACGGCCTGCGCGCCGCCGGACGCAAAGTCCGCCAGCCCGCTCGCACCGTCGCCACAGTCGATCACAACGTGCCCACCGAGCCGCGCGGAACACCCATCACCGATCTCATCGCCGCCCGTCAGATCGCCGCGCTGCAGGCCAACTGCAAGGAGTTCGGCATCCGGCTCTTCGACATCGACTCGCCCGAACAGGGCATCGTGCACGTCATCGGTCCCGAGCTCGGCCTCACGCAACCGGGCATGACCATCGTCTGCGGCGACAGCCACACCAGCACGCACGGCGCGTTCGGCGCGCTGGCCTTCGGCATCGGGACGTCGGAAGTCGAGCACGTTCTCGCCACGCAATGCCTGGCGCAGCAGAGGCCGAAGACGATGAAGATCGACATCCACGGCCAGCTCGCCGAAGGCGTCACGGCCAAGGATCTCGCGCTCGGCATCATCGGCCACACCGGCACCGACGGCGCCACCGGACACGTCATCGAATATGCCGGTCCCGCCGTGCGCGCACTTTCCATGGAAGGCCGCATGACGCTGTGCAACATGAGCATCGAAGCCGGAGCCCGCGCGGGCATGGTCGCTCCCGACGAAACTACGATCGCCTACGTCAAAGGACGCCGCTTCGCTCCGACCGGCGGTGATTGGGAGAAGGCTGTCGAACTCTGGCGCAGCTTGCCGACCGACGACGGCGCCGCGTTCGACAAGGTCGTCGAGATCGATGCCGCGCAGTTGTGCCCGTTTGTGACTTGGGGAACGAATCCCGGCATGGTCGCTCCCGTCACCGGCCGCGTGCCGGAATTGAATGGCCTGAAAGACAACGACCGTCGCGCCGCCGAACTCGCCTTACAGTACATGGCGCTCGAGCCCGGCCGCCGCATCGAAGACATCAAAGTGGATCGCGTGTTCATTGGATCGTGCACGAATTCGCGGATTGAAGATTTACGCGCTGCAGCGCGCGTGGCCAAGGGACACCGCGTGAACTCGAAAGTACGAGCCATGGTTGTACCGGGATCCCAGACGGTGAAGCGTGCCGCCGAGCAGGAAGGCCTGCATCGCGTTTTCCTTGACGCCGGCTTCGAGTGGCGCGAGTCAGGATGCTCGATGTGCCTCGGAATGAATCCCGATATCCTGCAGCCGGGCGAGCGCTGCGCTTCCACCAGCAACCGCAACTTCGAAGGCCGCCAGGGACGCGGCGGTCGCACGCATTTGGTCAGTCCAATGATGGCCGCGGCAGCGGCGATTGCTGGGCATTTCACGGATATCAGGAATTGGAAGTTTCAGTGAGGCGCACTTCTCAATGAAAGCTTTTACCCTACATCGCGGGCGCGTAGCGCCCCTGGATCGCGTGAATGTCGATACCGATCAGATCATTCCCAAGCAGTTTCTGAAGCGGATCGAGAAGACCGGCTTCGGCAAGTTTCTGTTTTACGATTGGCGATTCGTTGCCGAGGGAAAACCGAATCCGGATTTCGTTTTGAACGATCCGCGGTATGAAGGCGCGACCATCCTGGTCGCGGGCAAGAATTTCGGCTGCGGATCGTCGCGCGAACACGCCGTCTGGGCGCTCAGCGACTACGGATTCCGCGCCGTGATCTCATCTTCTTTCGCCGACATCTTCGCCAACAACAGCACGAAAAACGGATTCCTTACGGTTCGACTCACTGTAGAAGAAGTCGCCGAACTGATGCGCCGCACACAGGATGTTGACAACTACCAGATCACGGTCGACCTGGAGCAATGCGAAGTGCGCGACGATCAGGGATTCTCCGCCAAATTCTCCATCGATGACTTCATCCGCCATTGCCTGTTGAACGGTCTCGACGACATCGGCTTGACCTTGCAGCATGAAGCAGAGATTTCCGCCTATGAGTTGCGGCATCCCGCGCCTGCAGCATTCGCCCGATAGAGATATCGCGGCGTGTTCACGCGGAATATTAACGATCGGTCAACCGCGGTAAAGATTTGTAAAATCCCGGCCCAGTTACTTCTGCGCGGTTGATGCCGGAGCGGAAGGGTTCTACCATAGAAGGGTTCCGCTTCCTACCTGAGCTTTTAAGTCCTGCGGATTATTTCTTTCTTGGGTAGTGCGGCTGAATCCGTGTTTATATCCATACGTCTAATGAACAGAAATTGATCGGCTATTCCCGCGTGAAAGGTGGTCTGGACTGATCCCGTGAACCTCAAAGGAACTCATTTTTCGGCTCCGGCAAAACATGTCTGGAGTCGAGTGGTTTTGTTGATCGCTGTCGCAATCTTCAGTGCCTTGCCGTTCGGTTGCTCGGCAGCCGGATCCAAGCCCGACAAGGCGCAAGCCGCGGGGCCGCGTTCCATCTCAGTCGCCGTGGCTACGGTGCAGAAGCAAGATGTGCCGGTTTATCTCACCGGCCTTGGCGCAGTCACCGCATTTAATACCGCAAACATCAAGAGCCGCGTCGACGGCCAGATTATGAAAGTCAATTTCGTGGAAGGACAATTCGTCCACGAAGGCGACTTGCTGATTGAAATCGATGCCCGTCCTTATCAGGTTCAATTGGAGCAGATGGAAGCGCAGTTGTTCAAAGATCAGGCTTCGTTGCGCGATGCCAAGCTGAATTACGATCGCTATGTCGCGCTGATTCCCTCCGGCAGCATCGCGCAGCAGCAGGTCGACACACAGAAGGCAACCGTCGATCAACTCGAAGGCCAGGTCCGAACTGATCAGGCGCAGATCGACAACGCCAAGCTGCAGATTGTGTACTGCCACATCACCGCGCCCTTCAGCGGGCGCGTGGGATTGCGGCAGGTCGATCCCGGAAACATCATCCACGCGACCGACACCAATCCGATGCTGATTCTCACGCAGCTGCAGCCGATTGCCGTCATTTTCACATTGCCCGAGAGTTATCTTCCCGAGATTGTGCAGCACATGAAGAACTCCACGCTCGTGGTGGACGCTCTCGACGAATTCAAGAAAAACAAGTTGGCCACGGGAAAGCTGCTCACGATCGATAATGAAATCGATCCGACGACGGGAACGGCCAAGCTGAAGGCGGTTTTCGACAACAGAGACAACCAGCTGTGGCCAAACCAGTTCGTCAATGTCAATCTGTTGCTGGAGACGCGCAAGAACAGCACCGTGGTGCCGACCGCGGCCATCCTGCGCGGCCCGCAGGGCACGTTTGTGTATCAGATGAATGCTGACAAAACCGTCGAGGATAAACCGGTGACGGTGGCCCTGACCGAAGGCAACACAACCGTCATTACCGACGGGTTGAATCCGGGCGACATTGTCGTCACCGATGGTCAGGATAAGCTGCAGCGTGGCAGCAGCGTCGAGCCGCGTTCGCCCACTCCTGCCAACAACGCCGGACACCCCAATCCTACGACGGGTAGTCCTTTTGCTGGGACGCCAGGTGCATGAGTCCTTCACGAATCTTCATTCTTCGCCCGGTCGCGACCTTTCTATTGATGGTTGGCGTCACGCTCGTGGGCTTTGTAGCGTACAAGCAGTTGCCCATCTCGGCCCTGCCGGAAGTTGATTATCCGACGATTCAAGTCGTGACGTTTTATCCGGGCGCTGATCCGGAGGTGATGGCGTCATCAGTCACATCGCCGCTGGAGCGGCAGTTCGGACAGGTCCCGGGTCTGACCCAGATGACTTCGACGAGCTCGTTTGGCAGCTCCGTCATCACACTGCAGTTCGGACTCGATCAGAACATCGATGTGGAAGAACAGCAGGTCCAGGCTGCGATCAATTCGGCGCAAACGTATTTGCCGACCGATCTGCCGAATCCTCCAATTTACAACAAAGTGAATCCTGCCGACGCGCCGATTCTTACCCTGGCGTTGAGTTCCGATTCGCTGCCGCTCTCCAAGGTCGAGGATCTCGCCGATACGTCGCTGGCGCAGAAGATTTCGCAGTTGCCGGGAGTCGGTCTGGTCTCGATCAGCGGCGGCCAAAAACCTGCAGTGCGGGTTCAGGCGAATCCCACCGCGCTGGCTTCCTACGGCCTGAGCCTTGAGGACCTGCGCGCCGCGTTGGTGCAAGCCAACGTGGATCAGGCCAAGGGCGTGATCGACGGGTCGCGCCAGTCCTATACGATCGGCGCTAACGATCAGCTTTTTTCCAGCGATCAATACAAGCCGATCGTGATCGCCTATCACAACGGCGCGCCAGTGCGCATCTCCGACGTGGCCAACGTGATCGACGGGACGGAGAACGATCGTCTGGCGGCTTGGATGAATCTCTCGCCCGCGGTGATCATGAATGTTCAGCGGCAGCCGGGCGCCAATATCATCGACGTCGTCGATCACATCAAGAAGCTCTTGCCCCTGTTGCAGGCTTCCCTGCCGCAGGCCGTCAAAGTTCAAATTCTCACCGATCGAACTACGACCATTCGCGCGTCCGTCGCGGACGTGCAATTTGAGCTGATGCTCGCGATCGCGCTTGTGATCATGGTCGTATTTTTGTTCTTAAGGAATCTGCGGGCGACCGTGATTCCGAGCGTCGCTGTGCCGCTGTCTTTGATCGGCACGTTCGGCGTCATGTACCTGCTCGGTTACAGCCTGAATAACTTGACGCTGATGGCGTTGACGATTTCGACCGGCTTCGTGGTCGATGATGCCATCGTCATGATCGAAAACATCGACCGTTTCCTGGAAGCGGGAGACTCGCCGCTGGAGGCCGCTCTTAAGGGATCGGGACAGATCGGATTCACCATCGTCTCGCTGACCGTCTCCCTGATTGCGGTGCTGATTCCGCTGCTGTTCATGGGCGACATTGTCGGGCGGCTATTCCGCGAATTTGCCGTCACGCTGGCGGTAACGATTCTGGTTTCGGCAGGAGTGTCGCTCAGCCTGACCCCGATGATGTGCGCCAAACTTCTGAAGCCGCAGAGGGAAGGTGGACGCGGGCGCTTTTACGACCTCACCGAAGACTATTACAACCGCATCATTGCGTTCTACGGACGCACCGTGAAGTGGGTGCTGAAGCACCAGACGGCGACCCTGCTGGCTACGTTCTCGACTCTGGTGCTCACGCTGGCGTTGTACGTCATTGTGCCCAAGGGCTTCTTCCCGGTGCAGGACACTGGCGTGATTCTGGGCATCTCCGAAGCGCCTGATTCTGTTTCATTCGACGCCATGGCGAAGAGCCAGCAAGAAATCGCCAGGATCATCCTGCAGGATAAGGATGTCGAAAGCCTGTCTTCGTTCATCGGCGTCGATGGAACGAATACGACGCCGAATGCCGGCCGCATCCAGATCAATCTGAAGCCGCGCGACGAACGAAACGACGATGCTTCCGCGATTATTCGCCGGCTGGAGCCGCAGTTGGCGAAAGTTGAGGGAATCAATCTTTACATGCAGCCGGTGCAGGATCTCACAGTGGAAGATCGCGTAAGCCGCACCGAGTTTCAATATTCGATTGAAGACGCGGATGCGCAGGAACTGGCGCAATGGACTCCTAAGCTGGTCGAGAAATTGAGAACGCTTCCGGCTTTGACTGACATCGCCACTGACCAGCTCAACAACGGCTTGCAAGCCTACGTCTCGATTGATCGCGACACGGCTTCGCGGCTGGGGATTTTTCCCCAGGCGGTCGACAACACCTTATATGACGCCTTCGGCCAGCGGCAGGTTTCGACCATCTTCACCCAGCTGAATCAGTACCACGTCGTGCTCGAAGTGCTGCCGAGTTTTGCGCTGACGCCCGATTCGCTGAAAGACATTTACATCCGACCCGCCACGGTAACGCCCAATTCGGGCGCGCCGACTGCGAACGCCGCCGCGGTTACTACCAGCGGGGCGCCGGTTCCGATCAACACCTTCACGCGCATTCGGTCGGGCAGCACCTCACTTTCCG
The DNA here is from genome assembly GCA_030039195.1 of Candidatus Sulfotelmatobacter sp. Lineage (GTDB taxonomy): Bacteria > Acidobacteriota > Terriglobia > Terriglobales > Acidobacteriaceae > Sulfotelmatobacter. Next base: position 7,946 of record JASHQK010000117.1, on the reverse strand, counting down.
TCAATCACCAGGGACAGTTTCCGGTCGTGACGCTGTCATTCAATCTGGCTCCCGGCGCGTCACTCGGCGACGCCACCAAACAGATCCAGCAGGCGGAAAAAGATATTCAGCTGCCGCCCAGCATTCATCCGTCTTTTCAGGGCACAGCGGCCGCTTTTCAGAATTCCCTCGCCTCCGAGCCCTACCTGATTCTTGCGGCCATCATCACGGTCTACATCGTGCTGGGCGTGTTGTATGAGAGCTACATTCATCCGGTCACGATTCTTTCGACTCTTCCTTCGGCAGGTGTGGGAGCGATCCTGGCTCTCATGCTGACCGGGAACGACCTCACGGTCGTGGCGCTGATCGGCATTATTCTGCTCATCGGCATCGTGAAGAAAAACGCCATTATGATGATCGACTTCGCGCTCGAGGCCGAACGCGAGGAGCATAAGCCGCCCGAGGAAGCCATCTATCAGGCCTGCCTGCTGCGCTTCCGGCCGATCATGATGACGACCATGGCGGCGCTTCTCGGTGGCCTTCCCCTGGCGTTGGGATCGGGAACCGGCGCCGAGCTGCGGCGTCCGCTGGGCATCACCATTGTCGGTGGATTGCTGCTCAGCCAGTTGCTCACGTTGTACACGACCCCGGTGGTTTATCTCTGGTTCGATCGGCTGGCGCGACGATTCGCCAAGTATCGTATCGGCAACGAAATCATCGAGGCGCCGGTTGGGGCGGACTGATCCATGAGTATCTCGGCTCCATTCATTCGGCGTCCGATTGGCACCTCGCTGCTGGCCGCCGCATTGCTGCTCTCGGGGATTCTGGCCTTCAATTTCCTTCCTGTGGCTTCGCTCCCGCAGGTCGATTTTCCCGTCATCAGCGTGGGAGCGAGTTTGCCGGGAGCGGATCCGCAGACCATGGCCTCGTCGGTCGCCACGCCGCTGGAGCGCCAGTTTGGCCGAATTGCCGCGATCAATCAAATGACTTCATCGAGCCAGTTGGGCTCGACCAGCATCGCGATGCAGTTCGATTTGAACCGCAACATTGATGCTGCTGCGCGCGATGTGCAGGCCGCGATCAACGCGGCCCGAGGCCAGCTTCCTACGAATCTGCCCAGCAATCCGACGTACCGCAAGGTGAATCCGGCCGATTCGCCGATCCTGATTCTGGCTTTGTCGTCGGACACAGTTCCGGTGGCGACCATGTACGACGTGGCCGACTCGATTCTGTCGCAGAAACTGGCGCAGGTGAGCGGGGTGGGGCAGGTTTTCGTGTGGGGATCATCCCAGCCGGCGGTTCGCGTCGAGGTGAATCCAACTCTGCTCAACAAGCTAGGGGTGGGTCTCGACACGGTTCGCAACGCCCTGAATGCGGTCAATGCCAATGCGCCCAAGGGGTCGGTATCCGACGGCGTCCGTACCTTTTCGTTCGCTGACAACGACCAGCTCTTTACGGCCGATGAATACCGCCCCTTGATCGTCTCGTACAACAACGGCGGGGCCGTGCGGCTGAGTGATGTTGGCGCGGTCAGGGATTCCGTTGCGGATGTTCGCAATATCGGATTGGCCAACGGGAAACCGGGCATTCTCATCCCGATATTCCGGCAGCCCGGAGCCAACATCATCGACACCGTCGACCGTGTCCGGGCCATCATGCCGTTTTTGCAGTCTTCGATTTCACCCGCCATCAGTCTCACCGTTGCCTCAGATCGTACCGTCATGGTGCGGGCGTCGGTGAAGGACATCGAAACCACGCTGCTCATTTCGATTTTCCTGGTGATCATGGTGGTGTTCGTGTTTCTGCGGACGGTGCGCGCCACGATCATCCCCAGCATCGCCGTTCCGATGTCGCTGATCGGAACTTTCGGAGTGATGTACCTGCTGGGGTACAGTCTCGATAATCTCTCGCTCATGGCCTTGGCTATCTCAACGGGCTTTGTCGTCGATGACGCGATCGTTGTGCTGGAAAACATCACCCGTTATGTCGAGCGGGGAATGGGACCGGTCGCCGCGACCTTCAAAGGCGCTGCGGAAATCGGATTTACCGTGGTCTCGATGAGCGTCTCGCTGGTGGCCGTATTCATCCCGCTGCTGCTCATGGGCGGGATTGTCGGTCGCCTGTTCCGCGAGTTTGCCATCACCTTGAGCACCGCGATTGGCGTGTCGCTGATGGTTTCTCTGACCGTCACTCCGACCATGTGCGCCAAATTCCTAAGGAGCAGCAAAGGCGAAGGCGAAAAGCACAACATTTTCTACCGCACCAGCGAATTCCTCTTCCAGGGACTGCTCAACTCCTATAGCCATGCGCTGCGCTTCGTGCTTCGCCATCAGTTTGCCACTTTTGTCCTCACCATCCTGATTGCGGCCTTCAGCGTAGTTCTTTACATCGTTGTTCCGAAGGGATTTTTCCCGCAGCAGGATACAGGCCGCATTATGGGCGCCGTGATGGCGGCCCAGGACATCTCCTTTCAGTCGATGAGCGACAAAATGCACCAGTATGTCGGCATCGTCATGAAAGATCCGGCCGTGGATTCGGTGGTCGGTTTCGCTGGCGGAGGATCGCCCCTCAATCAGGGCCGCTTCTTCATGATGCTCAAGCCGCTGGAGCAGCGCGGCTCCTGCCGGAAGCGGCATTTCTGGGATCAGTGCGCCTATGTCAGCTCCGACGACGTAGTAAATCGCCTGCGCGGCAAACTTGCGGTCGTGCCGGGAGCGACCTTGATCATGCAGTCGCAGCAGGATTTGACCATTGGCGGAAGATGGGGCAATGCGCAATATCAGTACACGCTGCAAAGCGCGAACCTCGACGATTTAAACAACTGGGCGCCGCGCGTACTAGAGAAGCTCAAAGCCCTTCCTGAATTGCGCGATCAAAACTCGGACCAGCAGGATCGCGGGCTGCAGGCCAATCTGGTCGTCGATCGGGATACCGCCAGCCGCCTGGGAGTCACCGCCGCGACTCTCGACAACGCGCTCTATGACGCATTCGGCCAGCGCCAGGTCTCGACCATGTACCGCCCGCTCAATCAATATCACGTCGTCATGGAAGTGGCGCCGCAGTTTCAGCAGACTCCCGAAGCGCTGCAGGACATCTATTTAAGGTCCACCGCCGGAACGCCCGTGCCGCTCGCGGCGTTCGCGCATTTTGAGCCGTCAAACACTCCCCTGGAGGTCAATCACCAGGGGCAGGTGCCGTCGGTCACGATTTCGTTCAACCTGGCTCCCGGAGTTTCCCTGGGCCAGGCGACGCAGGCCATCGAGAATGTCCAGCGCTCGATGAACCTGCCCACCACCATTCAGGCGAGCTTTCAGGGAACGGCGGCTGCCTTTAAGGATTCGCTCTCGAGCGAATGGATCCTGATTCTTACGGCGCTCATTGCCGTCTATATCGTTCTCGGAATGCTGTACGAGAGCTACATCCATCCCATCACGATTCTGTCAACGCTGCCTTCCGCCGGCGTGGGAGCTCTGCTGGCGCTGATTCTCACGCACAACGAATTGAACGTCATTGGAACGATCGGCATCATCCTGTTGATCGGGCTGGTCAAGAAGAACGCCATCATGATGATCGACGTTGCCCTCGACGTGGAGCGCACGCAGGGGAAGAAGCCCGCCGAAGCGATCTATGATGCCTGCCTGCTGCGTTTCCGGCCGATCATGATGACGACCATGGCCGCGCTTCTGGGCGGACTACCTTTGGCGTTGGGAAATGGAACCGGATCGGAGCTGCACCGGCCCCTGGGCATCACGATCGTGGGCGGGCTGATCGTAAGCCAGATGCTGACGCTGTTTACCACCCCGGTTGTTTATGTGTATCTCGACCGTTTCCGGTTGGCGTTGCGCGGGGGCGAGGATCATGCCCTGCCATCCACTTCTCCGGGCTTGCCGCATCCCAGTCCGGCGCACTCGGCGGACTGAAGAATCTATCAGGCTATTGGACAATTCTCATCTCCTGGCCCCACGTTCCGGCCGGTGTGCAACCTTGCTGATGTGAGGCGGCATCGCAGCAGTCAGTTCACCACATAGGGCGGAAGTTCCTGGCCATCTGCTTCGTTTTCAGGAGCTGAGGGCGGGCTCGGCTGCGCAACTTCAACTTCTCCCGTATGATATGGGCTACGCAGTTCAGTCGAGGGCGGTAAACCACCCGGCGCTTGACGGGGTGGGATAGTATTGCAAGTTTGTGTCGAGAATCTCTATCTGGAGTTGGGAATGCTGAAGAAAGCGGCGGCTGTGCTGCTGATTTGCGCGGGCACAGCCCTCAGTCTTGGATGTCTGATCGCCACCTCAAGCCATGTTCTGTACGCATCTTTGCCGCAGTCCGCTCAGATTGTGGCGTATCGCGAAGACCCGAACTCGGGCATTTTGACCCAGCTCGCGATTAGTCCGATCACTGCCGGGACGGGCGTGCAGTTCCTTTTGGTTCATCCCTCTGGCAAATATCTGTACGCGGCCAACGCGGGCGAGAATGATATCTCGCTCTTCGACATTGTGCCTAGCGGTCCGTTGCAGGAACAGACTCCAAGAACAGTCGCGGGCACAAGCCCCACCTTGCTCAGCATGGATTCCGGCGGCAAGTTTCTTTACGTCGCAAATTCGGGGTCGCAAAATATCTCGGTTTTTTCTATTAGCTCGACAAATGGCAGTTTGACGCAGCTGCCGGGATCTCCATTTCAGGTGGGCATCTCGCCGCTTAACATGAAGCTGGCTCCCTCAGGTAATTTTCTCTACGTAACGGGCGCGTCTCCGCAAGCGGGCACGCCCGGATATATCGAAGTGTTAAGCGTAAATACCTCCGCTACACCGCCTCTGGCTTTCGTTGCCATCACGCAGCCGGGAGCCAGTCCCTACGGGCTTGCCATCAGTCCGAATGGCAGTTACCTGTATACGGCGAATTTCGGCGACAATACGATTTCCGAATTCACCATCAATACGACAGGGTCGGCACAGGGCACTGTTCCACCGGGCGGGCTCACCCCAATTGCCGGCTCGCCGGTCGGAGAAACCTATTCTGGGCCCATATCCCTGATCGTGCATCCCACGGGAAAGTATCTTTACGTGGCCAACCAGCAGAGTTCCGGGAATGTGGCCGGGTACGCGATAGCCAGCGATGGATCGCTGTCGCTGCTGACCAGTTCTCCGTACCCGACGTCGGCGCAGCCCAACTTCATCGCCAGCGATACGGCGGGGGACTTTCTTTTTGTGGGAAACCTGTCGAAGCCGGCGATTGAGTCCTTTTGTCTGGCTTCGCAGTCACTGAGTTGCAATCAGGCCCCCGGTCTCGGATCGTTGACCGAAGTTACGAAATACCCTCTGATCGGGACGCCCACTTCGATCGTGGTCTCGCCCTAACCCGGCGAGCCTGCTTGATTCTGGGGAACTCGCGGATTTTACACGTGCGTGACAGCCAAGCGTGGGTGCGATGGGACAATGGCAGCACGTTCTGCGCCTGCGGCGGCAACCGTGAGGAACTCGTATTCATCTCACGGGCAAGCCGCCGGACGCGAGAGCGAACACTGTCCGCTCAGACGGGAGGCGGTTGCCGTCCATGAAAATTGCCAGCGCCGCGAGCGCCTTTCCCAAGCATTACTATTCGCAGAAATTCCTGCTGGAACAACTGCAACAGTATTGGGGCGACCGGCTTCCCAACTCGCAAGTGCTGGCGCGGCTGCATCGCAACGTCGCCGTCGAAGGCAGACACCTGGCACTGCCCACCGAGAAGTATTACGACATCGCAACCTGGGGGCAAGCCAACGATCTCTGGATCGAAGTTGCGCAGGAACTCGGCGAGCAGGCGCTGTGCCGGGCATTGCATCATGCCGGGCTCGACGGGCAGCAACTGGGCGCTCTGTTCTTTGTGTCCGTAACCGGTATCGCGAGCCCGTCGATTGACGCTTTGCTGATCAATCGCATGGGGCTGCCCGCCAATATTCGCCGCGTGCCCATCTTCGGACTCGGCTGCGTGGCCGGCGCAGCCGGGATTGCGCGTGCGGCCGATTACGTGCGTGCTTATCCGGAGCAAGCGGCGGCACTGGTATCGGTGGAGCTGTGTTCATTGACCATTCAACGAGACGATCTCTCGGTCGCGAACCTGATTTCCTCTGGACTCTTCGCCGATGGCGCCGCGGCCGTTATCGTTGCGGGCAATGAAGTGCCTTCCGCGGGACCGGTCATTCGCGCGACTCGGTCCATCTTCTATCCAGAAACCGAAGAAATGATGGGATGGAAGATCACCGAAAAGGGATTCCGCATCACGCTTTCGCCGGAAGTGCCGCAGTTGATTCGCGAACATCTCGGCCACGATGTCGATGCGTTTCTCGCCGATCAGGGGCTGAAGCGGAGCGATCTGAACAGCTGGGTGCTGCATACCGGAGGTCCGAAGGTGCTGGAAGCGACCGCATCCGCGCTCGGCCTGCACAATGGTCAGCTCGAGGCCTCGTGGGAGTGCCTGAAGCGAGTCGGGAATTTGTCGTCGGCTTCGGTTCTGGTCGTGCTCGAGGATGTCATGCGAAACCGGCGTCCGGAGCCGGGTACGCTGGGCCTGCTGGCTGCCATGGGGCCGGGCTTCTGCTCAGAATTGCTGCTGCTGGAATGGTAGTGCGCGCGTGACTCGAACTGTACCAGATCAAACGGATCTCTTTGTCGTCGGCGGCGGGCCGGCCGGCTTGGCAACGGCAATCGCGGCGCGGCAATGCGGCTTTGGTGTTGTCGTGGCGGATGGGGCGCGTCCGCCCATCGATAAGGCTTGCGGCGAAGGATTCCTGCCCGATGGCATGGCCGCGCTGCAGCGCCTCGGAATTCAGATTCCCGCCAGTGAAACCTGGGCCTTTCGGGGCATTCGCTTCTGGAGTAGTGATCGCTCTGCCGACGCCGTTTTTCCTGAGTCAAGCTGTGGCCTTGCCATTCGCCGAATTGCTTTGCATCGCGTCATGGTGGAACGCGCCAAACAGCTCGGCGCCCATTTGTTGTGGGGAACTCCGGTGACGGGAATCTCTGCGGAGGGAGTGCGCCTGAATGACTGCTTCGTGCGCGCACGTTGGATCGTCGGCGCGGATGGTGCAAATTCGCGGGTCCGCCGCTGGGCGGGCCTGGACCGTTCTCGCCCTCGTCTGCGCTATGCATTCCGCCGGCACTTCCGCGTGGCTCCGTGGACGGATCACATGGAAGTCTATTGGGGCGAGCACTGCCAGGGCTATGCGACAGGAGTGAGCCACGATCAGGTCTGCATCGCATTGGCTTCACACGATCCCAAACTTCGGCTCGAGGGCGGCCTGCATTGCTTGCCTCGCCTCGCCGCACGTTTGCATGGCGCGGAGATCGTTTCCACCGAGCGAGGTGCACTGACCGGAAATCGGCAATTCCGACGCGTGTGGCGAAACAACGTCGTGCTCGTCGGCGATGCCTCAGGGACAGTCGATGCGATTACTGGCGAAGGCATGGGACTGGCGTTCAGCCAGGCGATTTCGTTGGCCGATTCGTTGCGCTCTGGAGATTTGAACGCATATCAGCACGAACACCGAAGGCTTGCTCTGCGCCCGCAGTGGATGGCGAGGCTGATGCTTACCATGGATCGCCGTCCAAAATTGCAGCAACGCACGCTGCGGGTCTTCCAGAGACATCCGGAAATCTTCCAGCGACTGGTCGAATTCCACGTGGGAATTCTGCCGCCCTCCCATCTCGTGTGCCACGGCCTGACTTTGGGCTGGGAGCTGCTAACCATATAAACAAATGATTGAATCGATCCTGCGCTGCCGATCCGCCGCATGGTTGCTGGTTATTTTCGAAGTCGCGCTGCTCTCCGCTGCCGCGCAACAAACCACTCTGCAACTCGATCCCAGCAAGACTACTGTTCAGTTTACTTTGGATGCCGCCCTGCACTCAGTGCACGGGACGTTTCAGGCGAGGCAGAGTGAGCTGCAACTGACCCCGGCCTCGGGCACGCTTTCCGGCGAAATCATTATCGATGCC
>JASHQK010000116.1 GCA_030039195.1 Candidatus Sulfotelmatobacter sp. | reverse complement strand
CGTTCCGCGTCCCGCAACCACGCCCTGCGTGGTGACGCTGTTTACCGACTACACCTTTGATAACAATTACAATCTGAATCCGTTCAGCTACACGCCGCCGGAGGATTGCCCCGGCCCGTGGGCTAAAGTAGTTCTGGTCGTTGACATTTCGGTGACCGCCGGAAATCAGTTCGACCGCACCGCAAACATTTGGCTGGAAGGGACAAACATTTTCTTCGGAACGACCTCCGAGCCGGGAGCGACGCTTGCCCCGGCGTGGCATGTAGAAAACGATCTCACCGACTACTCGCCCTTGTTTACGGTGGCGCAGACAGGATCGATTTACCTGGGCAACACCGTCAACAGCACCTACACCAGCATCCAGTCGGCAACGGCCACACTGGAGTTTTATCCTCTGGAAAAATGGAAGCCCGCGCCGGTGACGGCGAACGTTGTCCTGCCGCTCTCGTCCGGACCTCTGGGCGGCACCGTCACGCTCAACACCAGCGCGAACACGCTGGCCGGGACGTTCACGCTGCCGACGAACATCGAGCGCGCTTACCTTGACGTTTACTCGCAACCCCAGATCGGCGATGAGTTCTGGTATACGTGCGTGCCGAACGATGTCGCGAGTGAATTGGAGAGCTGCGGCAATACAGGCTTCCGCGAAACCGAAATCACGATCGACGGCCAACCCGCGGGAGTCGCGCCCGTATCACCGTGGATCTTCACCGGCGGAATCGATCCGTTTCTATGGTTCCCGGTCCCGGGAGTGCAAACTCTGAATTTCGTTCCTTACCGCGTAGATCTCACGCCTTTTGCCGGAGTGCTCAGCAACGGCCAGCAACACACGGTTTCCCTGAGCGTGTTCAATGCGAACTACTGGTTCTCCGATACGGCGACACTTCTGCTTTATCTCGATCCCGACGCCAAGCAAGTTTCCGGCGCGGTGACGAAGGATACCCTGGCGGCGGCTCCGACGCCGGTCGTCAGCGAAAACCTGAATGTCACCAGCTCGAACATCACGGGAACGGTGAATGTCACGTCCAACCGCAACTTCGTCATCAGCGGGTATGTGAATACGTCCCATGGACGGGTGACGACCACGCTGCAGCAGAACCTGCAGTTTGCCAACGATCAGAAGTACAACATCACGACCCCAGCGTATGTGCCATACACCCAGGACATCCAAGTGAACACCAGTGTATTCTCGCTCACCACGGTGTCGGGATCGAATGGCCCCTCGACCACCTATTCGCGGTATTTTCAATTTCCCGCGACGATTGACTACGACGAATTCACCGCGTCGAATGGCGACATCGCGGCCACTACGAAAGTTTCACAAAACTATCAGGATCAGCGCCTGACCACGGTCGGTTTCTGGCCGGTTGCTTTCAGCCAGGTCACGAACGCGGGGCAATACCAGGACACACTCGACTACATCACGTTTGTGAACTCCAACCAGTCCGCAAACCAGCATTACAACGCGGCGGACTCGAACGGACATTTCTATTTCTGTGATGTGCAGGATGCCAACAACGAGCTGACGAAATTCAGCCCGACCTGCACAAAGTAGAGAGGCTGGAGCCGGGTAAAATTCGGGCCGCCTCCGGGCGGCCCTTCTTAATTTCTTCGGGAGTTCTTTGAGATGATGCTGGCCGATCAATGGGCTGCCCCACGGGCTTCGAATTGACTGAGAGCTTTCTGGAGTTCCCCTTCACCTGCTTTACTTCGCAGGTGTTATTGTGATGTTGCGAAATCCAACGTGTCCGGCCTCGCTCCCCTGGAGGTAAATCGGTCCGGGCAATCCCTCGTGGCTGTCCAAAGCGCCACCTGTTATACCCGGTATCTCCTGTTTATCGATAATCGTCAGGCCGTTTTGCACAACTGTGACCACCCGGCCGATGAGGGTGATGTCGTAGCTCTGCCATTCTCCGGGGCGGCTGGGCTGTTCCGGAGAGGGCGCCAGGAACCCGTATAGTCCGCCGGTGCGCATCGTGGGCCCTTCCGGCTCTGGATCATCCTCGATCTGAACCTCGTATCGGCCGCGCAGGTAGACACCGCTGTTGGCTCCCCGCTCGCAATTGAATTCAACGTGCAACTTGAAATCGTTGAATTTGGCGGTAGTGATCAGCTCGGGTCCATGGCCCGGACTCACGAGAGTTCCGTTTTCCACCGTCCACGTCGAGGTTGTGTTCGGGTCGCTTGGCGTCCATCCTCTCAGGTCCTTGCCATCGAACAACTGCTGCGCTTTCCCCCATTTCGGCGTGCCGTTTCGAATGAGCTTCGGTGCTCGCACTCCTGTCCATTGCCACTCGGTTCCATCAGGACCCGTTGTCGTGCCAACGAGCCTGTCGCCGGAGAGTTTGCCCTCAAACACCATATCGTCCTTTCTGTCTTCTTCCTCCTTTGGCGAAACGAACGAGATGTGGCCATTTGAAATCTCAACCTTGGGAAGTGGCCGCGCATGTCCCCATCGACTTACCATGCGGATATGGAACTGCCCGCCTTCTTCAGTGATTTCGAGCCACGACGGATATTCTCGTTGCGGAGTCTTCAGGGTCAGATCCCAACGGCCGAGAAACGCCTGATCCGAGCTGGTGGCTTGTGCGAGACTTCGATTTGCGAAAAAAACTTGTATCGAAACAATTAAGAGCAGGTTTCCGAAGATGAACGTGCTTCGCCGAGTCATATGGTGTGCCTTCCAATCGCCGCCTCAGTTTACCGCAAACGACTCACGAATACTCGTGCGTTTCTAGAAAGCAACTCAAGGCCCGGACGCCTGCCCGTGCCGCGAAAATTGTTTTCAGCGGCGAAGGCAGTCAAACACATCACTGCCGAAACTTGCCGTAGTAAACGGATGCGCAAATGTTCAGTCATAATCATTGACAGGGCATCTACGCTTCGCCTCGATCATGCGTGCTGCTGAATTGTGCCAAGGTCGTTTCAAAAGCTTGAGTCGTCAGACGATCAAGTGGCCATTTTCGCAACTCTTCTGAAAGCACTTCGACGCCCCACGGCCCGTGGTATCCAGCGTCTTGAACCGCCGCGATAAACCCTTTCACATCGAACTCTCCCTGACCACATAGCCGGCGGTGCTTTACCGTGTCTTCGTGCAGGCTCCAGGGACATTCAAACGTGCCGTCGTTCAGTTCAACGCTTATGATGTATTTTGACGGAATTTGGCGTAATTTGTCGTAAGGAATCTTCAGCTTCACGATATGCCAGGTGTCCAGACAGATGCCGCCATTGCTCGCGCCAGCACTTTCGACGAGTTTGAGTGACGCCGCCAAAGTCTGGATCATTGCGAACGGCATCAGTTCGAACCCCACTTTGGTTCCGCGCTCCGCAGCTTCGCCGCACAGTGTGGCGAAAGTCTCGATCAGGCGGGGCATCGGCGTCGTTTCCTGATAGAAATCACCGACCTTCACATGGTGGGCCTGCAAGGCCTCGGCAGCATCGAGCAGCATCCTCTTGCAGACATCAGACTTCTTTTTTCGCTCCCCGTCGAGGAACCAGTCGGTGAGGAATTCCAGTTCGACATATCGGATGCCGTTGTCATCGAGGATCTGCTTTATCTCTCTGAGCGTGCGCTTGCGGAGCACATGTTCAAGGTCGGCGTGCCAGATTCCAAAGCCGGTAAAACCAGCCTTGGCGGCCGATTCGACGCGATCCCGGAAATCGGAAGGACTATATTCTTTGTCGGTGTGAGGGAGTCCGCAGGAAATAGTCCAATAAGAAGCGAGCAGATCAACCTTGCTCTTCATGGCACGTTCTCACGCAGCCACAGCTTCGTGAGCCATTACCGATTTCACGGCGTCAACGATCTTGTCTTCATTCGGAACGACGTAGTTCTCCAGTGGCTCGCTGTAAGGAATGGGGGTGTCAAGAGCAGTTACCAACCTAAGCGCCTGCAGACCTCCGATAGCATGTTCGGCGATCTCGCCGGCGATCACTGCGGCCGCGGACGAATGCCTCGGCGCCTGATCAACTAGGACGACTCGCCCCGTCTTCTTCACAGAATCAATGATGGTGGTCACATCGAGCGGCGCCAGCGTCCTTGGATCGACCACCTCGGCGCTGATGCCCTCTGCCGCAAGCCGTTCAGCGGCCGCCATCGCTTTCTTCACCATCCAGCCGACGGCCACGATGGTCACATCGGTTCCCGCGCGTTTGACGTCGGCAACACCGAGCGGCACAACGTATTCTCCGTCGGGCACTTCGCCCTTATCCAGCGTGAGCATATAAGAATGCAAATATACGACCGGGTTATCGTCGCGAATGGCCGCGGCCATCAAGCCCTTAGCATCGGCCGGGGTCGACGGTATCGCAACTTTCAAACCTGGGATGCCCATCATCGTGTGATAAACGCAGTTGGAGTGCTGACCGGCCCATCCCGCGCAGAAACCGTAGCCCGCCTTCAGTACCAGCGGCACGCTCACTTGCCCGCCTGACATATAGCGCAGTCGAGGCGCTTCGTTGATGACCTGATCGAACGCGACGAGCATGAATTCGCTCATCCAGAGCTCAACGATGGGACGCAATCCGGTCATAGCGGCGCCAATACCGATGCCGATCTCAGCCGTCTCTGAGATGGGCGCGATGCGCACGCGCTGTTTGCCGAATTTCTTGAGCATGGGATCGCGCTCAGTCATCGCCATGTTCTGGCCATAGAAGATCACGTTAGGGTCGCGCTGCATCTCTTCGATAATGGCTGCGGCGATGGCATCGGCGTACATCATTTCTTTCGCCATGTTCTCCTCCTAGGCGTACACGTATTCGAGCGCCTCTTCGGGCGCGGGCAAAGGGCTTGCCAGAGCGAAGTGCACGGCATCCTCGACCTCAGCGCGAGCGGCGGCTTCAATTCGTTTAGCCGAGGCTTCGGTGAGCACGCGATCCTTCAGCAGGCGTGCGCGAAAGAGTTTGACCGGATCTTTGGCTTTCCAATGCTCGAATTCTTTCCGATTGCCATAGACGGCGACCGCTTCGTGGTCGGGAAATTGTGTGGGCAGCGGAGGAACCGTGATCACATTGCCGTGAGCGCTGAGCCGATAGAATTTCGTTTCGACCAGAATCGGCCCTTTGCCGGCACGGGCGCGGTCGGCAGCTTTTGCGACAACCTTTCGGACCGCTACTGGATCCGTGCCATCAACGGTGGCGCCGGGAATGCTGAAAGCCTCCGCTTTCTTCGACAATGGATCGCCGGCCACGGCATTTGCATCCTCCAGGCTGAAGTGTGTGTAGGCCTGATATTGGTTGTTTTCGAGAATATAGACAATGGGTAGCTTCCACACTGCGGCCATGTTGAGCGATTCGAAAAACACCCCTTGTTTCGAAGCACCGTCACCAAAGAAGCAGTAGACGATTTGGCCTGTGTTCTTCACCTGCGCAGTTAGAGCAGCGCCTGTGGCATGGGCAATGCTCTGCCCAATAATGCCGGACGTGCCGGGAAAATAGCGCGATGGATCGGCAAGGTGCATGGAGCCACCAAAACCATGGCACAAGCCGTCCCTGCGGCCGAACACTTCCGCCATCATCTTGCGCAGCGGAGTTCGGAGAACGATGGGATATCCGTGACAGCGGTAGCTGGGCATCACGATGTCCGTGTCGCGGCGCGTGGACAGGGCTCCAACGATGCTGGCTTCAGCGCCATCGCCCAAATGAGAATGTCCGCGGATTACACCTGGATGTTCGATGAACGTGCGCTTTACGGCCTCTTCGAATTCACGGATTCGAACCATCTGGGTGAACATCCATCGCAATTGGTCGCTGCCAGTTTCCCTCTTGCGCAGGGCGGATTTCTTTGCGGTTTTTGCGCTCATCTCGGGTCTCCTACTTCTTTCTTCTTCGGGTCTTCGTCGTCGATTCTGCAATCTCGCAGAGCGGTTCTCCCACCGGGACCTCGGCAGTTTCCTGGGCCAGGAGCCTTATGAGTATTCCGGTGAAAGGCGATTCCAGCTCATAGCTGACTTTTTCGGTCTCCAATTCGACCAGCGGTTCACCGGTCTTCACGCGATCCCCTTCCTGCTTCAGCCATCGCAGCACAACGGCTTTGGTGGTGGTGACCCCTCCGGATTTGGGTACGACTACGGTTGTCACGGAAGCATCCTCGGCTCACATCTTCACAGCGGATCGAACTCTTAGGCTAATGCACTTGCCTTTCGGCATGTTCCCAGTAAGCCGCGCGTATTTTCTTTCGATCGATCTTGCCGGCGGCGGTCTTGGGAATCTCGTCGCAAAATTCGACAGATTTTGGAGCCTTTACTCCTCCCAACTTCTGTTTGCACTGAGAAATTACGGCCGCTTCGCTCAAGGACACGCCCGAACGAAGCACAACGAACGCCTTGACCGCCTCTCCCCAATTGTCATGAGGAACGCCAATTACGGCGCACTCGTGAACCTCAGGCAGAGCCATCATCGCGGATTCCACCTCGGCGCAGTAAATATTGAAGCCGCCAGAGATAATCATGTCTTTCTTTCGGTCCACGATGTAGACGTAGCCTTCTTCATCCATATAGCCGACATCGCCGGTATGATGCCAGCCGTGAGCGCGGATTTCCGCCGTGGCCTCAGGCAGCTTGTAATAACCGCCGCAGATCAGCGAACCCCGCGCTACGATTTCCCCACGTTCACCTGCCGGGAGAATCCGGCAGGTGTCGTCCATGATGGCGAGGCGCACCGCCAAAGTGGGCTTGCCACAACTGGCCAGCCGTTCCGGATGGTTTCCGGCAGCCGCTGCCGCGACAGTCTTGCAGTCGAGAAAGGTCAGGATCATCGGCGCTTCCGTCTGACCGTAGGACTGACACATGCATGGGCCGAAGATTTCTACCGCGTTCTTAAGTTTGTCCGGAGCCACCGGTGATCCGGCCAAAAGAAATCCGCGTAGGCTGGAATAATCAAATTTGCGCACTTCCGGATGCGCGAGCAGATTGTAAAGTGCGGTTGGAGGAAGATAGAGATGCGTCACCCGGTAGCGCTCAATATTGCGCAGGACATCAAGTGCATCAAACTTGGGCATAATCACGTGAGTCGCGCCCAGCGAACACATCACGAACGCCAGGACGCCCGCGGCATGTGACAGAGGAGCGGTATTCAGGCAGACGGGATGTTCCACATCACCCCGCCAATAATGAGAAGCCATTTCCGTCATTGTGCCCAGGGCAAGATTGGTGACACGAACGCCCTTTGCCGGCCCGGTCGTTCCCCCTGTAGGCACCAACCCGGCCAGCCGGTCAGGATTTCCGTAGGCATCGCCCCAATCCGGCACTTCCGCACCTCCGCCACGCTCCATGAAAGCCTGCAAGGATGGGTGTTCCCCATCGTCTTGATCGAGGCAGATTATTCCTCGCAGCGAAGGAACGCGTTGCTTGATTTCGCAGACGCCATCGCGGAATTGGCTGTGATAAAACAGCCACGCCATTTCCACGTAGTTCATGTACTCGACGTTGGCGTCAATGGCGTTGCGGTAATTGATCGGCACCCACACGGCTCCGGAGCGCATGATGCTGAGCATGCAGAACAGCACGCGAGCGTCGTTATGCGAGTAGATACCGGCAGGCTCCTGGTCATGCAATCCGCTCGCCCACAGGGCGCGAGCGATATTTTGAGTCGCGGCTTGCATCTCGCGATAGGACCAGGCGGCGTCGCCGGCGATAATGGCAGTGCGATCGGGGTTTGCTTCAGCCCCCTTATCGAAATAGTCGATCGCGCGCATGACCAATTCTGTACTAATCAGGAAGTAAGACGAACTTTGGCGAGACCGTAATCTTCCAGAACCCGCAGAATTTCGTGATGCCCAAATGCTTCCGCGGGCGAAGCAAAACCAACCTTCCGTGGTGCCGCGTGTGCCAGATGATGCGCTGCGAACGCCTGCAGGAGGCCAGTCTGGCGATAGCAACAAGTTCCGAAGACCACACATTGCGCGTAATCGGTTGAACCTCGGCCCACGACGACCTCAATTGTGCGCTGCTCACGCGGATTTTCGCGGGGAGGTGTTCCTGCTTGCACCGCGTTCGCCATCTCGGCGAGTTTTTTTTCCCGTTCAGCTTTCGGTAGCGGCCGAATCTGTTCTTCGTATATTTTCTCGGTCGCAGCCACACCCTCCATGATCTGACGATCGAGCAGTCCCCCCATTGAGCGCACGTTGGCAACTTGCGGATGGTTCTTGAACCAGACAGGCTGAGGAAATCCTCCCCACGCCAGTGCCAGCTGAGTTTGCAAATAGCCAGGAATATTTACGTCATAGCGTGTCGCGCGCGGCCAAGGCTTGTATTGGTTCTGTTCCAGATAATAGGCATCAGTTTGGATGACAGCGAAAATCGTCTGCGTGGAACCGAAAGTTGGAATGCCTTTAAACATCGTGACCGTTTCGAGCGTGTCGATTGCGCCAGACTGCAAGCACAGCCTGGCCGCGGCATCGCTGACCGCGCACATAAAAGCAGTGGCAGGCGCAGCCAGAAGCCCGCGTTCCCTGAATCTCTCGCCCCACTTCTCCGCCACCTCGCGAATCCAGGCCTGCTCCCCGCCGATATCGATGTAATGGCAACCGGCTTCGAGGGCCGCTTCAATGACTCTCGGTCCGTTGTAGATAAATGGACCGGCAGTGTTGCAAACAACCTTGGCTCCGTCGAAAATCCGTTTCAGATCTTCAGCCGTTCCCGCAGTTTCCACGATCTCAAAATCAGCGCCCTCAATGCCAGGGACATGATCGAGCACGGCCTTGATCCGGGAAGCGCTTCTGCCCGCAGCGATAAAGGGTGTGTTGTATTCGCGGAGAAATTCGGCTATCAGTCTGCCGGAAAAACCATTGGCACCGTAAATGACCACTGGTCTTTTACTCATGTGCGATGGCTCCGTCGGGATATCAGCTTTCTGTTGCCTTTTGCCGACAATTGCGCCGGGGCGCCCCCTCAGAATCAACCTTGCAGCTCAAAGCTGCTCGCCCCGGCGTGTGGCGGCCCTCGCCGTCCGTTTATGGTGAACAGACCCCAGGCCAGAGGAATCTCTGGTCTAGAATGCCGATTGTAGGTCAAAGTATCTCTTTTGCTAGTAGGCACTTTTTTGTAACCTATAACTCCACAAGGAGACTAGCGTGGAAGAATATTACTGTCCTGTGAAGCTGACTACCGACGTAATTGGCGGAAAGTGGAAGCCGCTGATCCTGTTCTATCTTGAAAGCGGGACCAAGCGATTCGGAGAGCTTCGCAAATTAATTCCCGGCATGACCAAGAAAATGCTCACCCAACATCTGCGTGACCTGGAGCGCGATGAGATCATTCGCCGGAAGGTTTATGCCGTGGTGCCGCCCAAGGTGGAATATTCTCTGACGAAACACGGGGAAAGCCTCAAGCCCATCCTTAAGCTTATGTCGGCGTGGGGAACCAGGCATCGCAAGCGGTACGGTATTCCAAAGAGCAAGAACTGGCAGCTCGCGCCGCCAGATTCTTCAAAGCAGACCACGGTACCTCAGCACGACGCATTAAGCTCCTAATCCAGAACAGCAGGCAGGTCCTGGAACTGCGTCAAGCGCGCTTGCGCGTCACAGCCGGTGCACCCCAAACTTCCCTGGCTGTCTCGGCAACCAGGCGCAGCTTCGCTTTTTCATCCGCCGTCGTCACTAAGTTTCCCTCAATGGTCGAGGCAAAGCCGCACTGCGGACTTATCGCCAGGCGTTCCAACGGAATGAACTCTGAGGCTTGCTCGATGCGTTGTTTCAGTTCGTCTTTGCTTTCCAGACTCGGCTTCTTGGAGCTGACAAGTCCTAAAACAACCGTACGATCTTCAGGAACCTGGCGCAGAGGCTCGAAGCCGCCCGAGCGCTCATCGTCATATTCAAGCAGGAAGCGGTGAAAGCGCGTCTTCTGAAATACCTTTGTGATCGGGCCGTAATCGCCGGAAGCATAGAACCTGCTTTGATTGTTGCCGCGGCAAAGGTGCAGGCCGAAAATTACTCCCGCATGGTTACCGATAATCGCATTGTCCATTTCGGTCGAAAGGTCGAGAAGACGGTCGGGATCATTGCCGCGCTGGCGGTATCCCTCGCGCAACTGGGGATCCAGCAAAGCGGCGTATTGCGGAGAGTCAATTTGAATATAGGTGCATCCCAGGCGGACCAACTCTTCCACTTCATCCCGCAAAATATCCACCAGGTCGCTCAAATAACTCTCAATTTTAGGATAAGCCGCCGATGACTTCTTGTTGTCGTAGTAAGCCGCCGCCTGTTGTGCGCTGATCATGGTGGTTTTTGCGGGATGACCCGTACGAGCCCGCAAGTAGGTAAACTCTTCCGCGCACAAGGGACGTTTCCGTCGAAGTTTCGAAACCACCACTGGCCGTGGCTGCACAACTTCCTCGCCTTTTTCATTGCGAAAAGGAATGGCCCAGCCCCCAAATTTATCGAAGCCTTCGACCGCATCAATCAAGTGGCCATAGAACGCGTAGCGGCGCATCTCGCCATCGGTGAGCACTTCCAGCCCCGCAGCCTTCTGCAACTCGACGGCTTCATCAACCGCCCGGTCCTCAAGAGACTTGAATTCCGAGGGGCTGATTTCTCCTTTCTCATGGCGTTCGCGGGCGTCCTTCAAATAGGACGGGCGCAACAGACTTCCCACAACATCGCTTCGATACACTGGACCCTCCTTTTTCAACGTTTTTCTGAGTGCGCGTCCTGATTGCGGCGAAAGATTACGTACGAGCGGATTGCGGCTGCATCATCGCGAGAGAGTTCCTTCGCGAAAGAAACCATTCCTTGCGATTGCAAATCGCCGCGCAACACTATGTCGAACCAGTTGTCATCGGTGAGCGCGCTGCTGCGCCGCAAATCCGGCAGCACACCCCCGCTCACCGCAACATCACCGTGACATCCGGCGCAATACCTTTGAAAAAGCCGTTCGCCTTTGCGAGTTGTTCCGGGATTCGCCAGATTCGGCAGCGTTGTCAAGGCTGGCTGCTCTATCGACGGCATGGGTGGCAGACTCGCCTTCCCTCCGAGCTTGAAGACCAGCATGCGGCTGACATTGCGCACTCGCCCGGAAGCAAACGAGATCTCTCCCGCGGCCAACGGAAACACTCCACCCCAACCTGCGAGTACAGCCACATACTGCTCGCCGCCGACCTCATACGTGACCGGGCCCGCCATGACTCCGGTCTGAGCCGGGAAAGACCACAACTTCTCGCCGTTGTTGGCCCGATATGCTTCGAACGTTCCGCCTGCGGTTCCTTCAAAAACCAAATTTCCCGCTGTCGTGAGCGTTCCTCCGTTCCAGGGGCCGGGTCGTTCAATCGTCCATGCGGCTTTTTGCTGCGCTGGGTCCCAAGCCACCAGCTTTCCCTTCACGGTCGCAAGGATCGCCTTCTTCACCTTCGAATCTTGTGGCAGCCCCGCTGCGACCACATCGATTCCGTAATTTGGCGCGAGCTTCTTCGGTTCGAAGCTTTCCGGCAGCTTGTATTCGAAGCCGGCATCATTTATCGGAATGTAAGCAAGACGAGTTGTCGGACTGTACGACATCGGTTGCCAACTGTGTGCTCCCATGGGGCCGGGCACGATCGGCGCAGGGTTGGTGCCTTGATATCTGGACAGCGCGGTTTCTACAGGGCGGCTGGTTTTCAGATCGACTCCACTGGCCCAGTTTACGAACGTGTACGGTTTGGCAGAGATCAGCGCGCCATTCGTGCGGTCGAGGACATAGAAGAAGCCGTTCTTGGGCGCCTGCATCAGGACTTTACGAGCACGCCCATCAATGGTCAGATCAGCGAGGATGATATCTTCGTCCGAGTCGAAATCCCAGGCGTCGCCCGGGTCTTCCTGATAGTGCCAGACGTACTCGCCGCTATCTATTTTGAGCGCAACAATCGAGCAGGTGAGCAGATTGTCGCCGCCCTTGGGGCTACGAAATTTTTCGCTCCACGGAGTACCGTTGCCTGTGCCGATATACAGTTGATCGAGTTCCGGATCATAGGCGATTGCGTTCCACACGGTACCGCCGCCTCCGAGCTTCCACCAGTCGCCGCTCCAGGTCTTGGCAGCTTTTGCGAGAGTCGGACTTTCAAACGGCTTCGAGGGATCGCCGGGCACGGTGTAAAAGCGCCAGGTTAATTTTCCGGTTTCGCTGTTATACGCCGAAACATAGCCGCGAACCCCGAATTCTCCGCCGCCGTTGCCGATGATTACCATGCCTTTGGCGATGAGCGGAGCGCCGGTAATCGTGTAGCGGAAATGGGGATCAATAGTCAGCGTTTCCCAAATGCTACGGCCAGTCGCTGCGTCAAGTGCGATCAAACGTCCATCGAGTGTTCCAATAAAAATCTTGCCATTCCATGCCGCAACTCCGCGGTTCACGACATCACAACACGCATTCACCGCCCAATCGCCCGGAACTTTGGGATCGTAGGACCAGATCAACTGCCCAGTAGTCGCACTCAGCGCGAAGACTTTGCTCCACGCGCTGGTGAAGTACATTACGCCGTCTACGACAATGGGTGTTGCTTCCTGGCCACGCTTTGTATCCAAGTCGTAGTACCAGGCCAATCCCAGCTGCGAGACATTTCGATCGTTGATCTGATTCAAGGGGCTGAAGCGCTGCTCGTCGTAAGTACGGCCATAGGTCATCCAGTTTCCCGGCTCGCGATCCGCGTTGATAATCCGAGATTCGTTCACGTCTGCAGGCTTGACAGGAACTTGGGTAGCAACTCTGGCCTGGTTGCACGCTGACGAAATCACTGCAAGAAAAAGCGTGATAGCAAGGAATCTGGTTGTGAGGTCCAGCTTGGGTTTCCTTTCTTCAAGCGACATGGGGTAGACAGAACTGGAAATCAGACGTCAAAAAAGACAGTTTCCTTATCTCCCTGAAGTCGAATATCGAAAGACCAATATCCGGGGCGGGCTGGATCTGGGCGAGCCAGGAGCGTTTCACGCCTCTCAGACGGAACCAGCTGCAGGATAGGATCTTCGTCGTTGGCGGCATCTCCTGCAAAATAAACCCGCGTGTAGAGCTGCTTCGGCATTCCGCGAGCAAAGACTGCGACCGTGAGGTGCGGCGCCTGCGCAGGAGCGCTCTGGGCAACGTTTCCGGGCCGAATCGTTTCCAGCAAGCAGCAGCCATCTTCTCCGGTAGCAATGCGGCCAAAGCCGATCCACCCTGGGTCGAGCTTTTTCGGCTGCACGTCGTCGGGATGGTTGTACTTTCCGTTCGAGTCGGCTTGCCAAATTTCCAGCATGGCATCGTCCACCGGCACACCGTCGCCATCCAGCACCCGAAACGTGATCCATACGCGCTTCCCCTGAGCTTGCGGACTGGCAACACACTTGACGCAATGCTCGACCGTGGTCAACTCAATCGCGAAAAATGGGCCGACGGTCTGCGAGGGGGTCGGCACCAAGTCTGTCTCAGGTTTCAAAAGGTGTGGCCTCCGGACCGCGCAGTACGATATCGAACTTGAAACCCTTTGCCCATTGCGGCTGTGTCGATTCCAAGTCGAACTTCGAGATCAGCCGCTGTCTTGCCCGTTCATCCGGTATGGATTGGAAGATGGGATCGTAGGGAAACAATGGATCGCCGGGAAAATACATTTGCGTAACCAGGCGGGAGATAAAAGCGTTCCCAAAAACTGAAAAGTGAATGTGCGCCGGCCGCCACGCATTGTAATGATTGAACCAGGGATAGGCGCCGGGCTTGATCGTGATGAAACGGTATGCGCCGTGTTCATCCGTCAGCGTTCGACCAGCACCGCTGAAGTTGGGATCAAGCGGAGCAGGATGCTGGTCCCTAATATGTCTGTACCTTCCAGCGGAGTTCGCCTGCCAAATCTCGATGAGCGCGTTGGGGACAGGCCTCCCATTGCTGTCGAGCACACGTCCGCCCACGATGATGCGCTCACCGATTGGCTCGCCTGGGTGCTGGCAGGTCAGATCGTTATCCTTTTCCCCAACCTTGTCATGCCCAAAAACCGGCCCGGTAATTTCGGAAAGAGTGTGTGGCAACACAACGAGGGGCTTTAGTGGCGCTCGTTTGATGGTCGCACGGTACGGCTCGTACAAAGACGGCGGCTGACTGCCCTTGGGTGGCCGTGCGTAGGGCCCGACTAGAAACCGTGTGCTCACAGAATCCATGCAATTCCTATGGCTCGCACGGGGGCGGTGCGAGCCGAGTCGACGCTCGTGTGGATCAGCCTACTATCGACAGCGCCGTTCAAATTCGCGCGCAAAGCGACTTCGTTTCCGTGTACAGGTCCAACGCCGGTTTGCCCCACTCGCGCCCCCAACCCGACTGCTTGTATCCTCCGAAAGGCAGGGCGGAATCGAATACGTTGTAGCAGTTGATCCAAACTGTGCCAGCCTTCAGCTTTGCTCCCAAGCGATGGGCCTTGCTGATGTCGCGTGTCCAGACGCCTGAGGCCAGACCGTAAATGCTCTCGTTCGCGAAGCTGGCTACTTCATCCAGGTCGCCGAACGGAATCGCCGTAACCACGGGACCGAAAATCTCTTCGCGAACCACTTTCATGCTCGGCTTCACGTCGACGAGCACCGTCGGCTCAACGAAATATCCGGCGCGATCAACCTTCTTCCCTCCAACTACTGCCTTAGCGCCGTCTCTAGCCCCCGATTCCAGATAGCCGCACACTCGCTCTTGCTGTTCCTGTGAGACCAGTGGTCCCATGTTGTTCGCAGGATCGATTCCGGGACCGACATGAAAGCTCTTGGCGAAGCCGGCAACGCCTTCCACCACTTTGTCGAAAATACTCTTATGTGCAAACAGTCGGGAACCGGCGCAGCAGATTTCACCCTGGTTGAAGAAAATAGCCATGGCGCTGCCTGGAATAGCGCTCTCCAGGTCAGCATCCTGAAGAATGACGTTGGGAGATTTGCCGCCCAGCTCCAGGGAAACTTTTTTCAGATTTCCGCTGGCAGCATTCAGGATGAGCTTGCCCACCTCGGTCGAGCCAGTGAAAGCGATCTTGTCGACATCAGGGTGTGCCGCGAGAGCGGCTCCGGCCGTTTCGCCAAACCCCGGGACGATGTTGACCACGCCATCCGGGAAGCCGGCCTCCATAATCAGTTCCCCCAGTCGCAGAGCGGTCAATGGAGTTTGTTCAGCTGGCTTCAAAACACACGTGCAGCCCACAGCTAAAGCTGGGCCCAGCTTCATCGAAGCCATGATCAGGGGAAAATTCCACGGAATTATCTGTCCCGCCACACCCACTGGCTCACGCAGGGTATAAGCCAGATATCTCGCTCCGGGTGCAGAGATCGGAATGGTGCTGCCTTCCACCTTTGTCGCCCAGCCCGCATAGTAGCGAAATGCATCGGAAGCAGTCGGCACATCAACAATGCGCGAGAAGAACACCGGCTTGCCGTTGTCGAGAGTCTCGAGTTCAGCCAGCTCTTCCTGGTGCTGATCAATCAACTCTGCGAGTTTCCAAAGCAGCCTCCCCCGTTCTGAGGGCGACGTCTCAGGCCAAGCGCCGGACTCGAAAGCCTTGCGAGCAGCCTTAACCGCGAGATCGATATCGGCCTTGTCTCCTTCCGCCACATGGGCCAGAATCTCTCCCGTAGCGGGGTTATACGTCTCAAAGGTTTTGCCGGAAACCGCATCCACCCATTTGCCCCCAATCAACATTTTCCGGGGTTTGGCGACGAACTCGCTAACGCTGGTTTGTATTTGCGGGATTACCGTGGTGGCCATATGTCCTCCTGCGTGCAGCAAATGAATTCAAACTTAAGTCAGGCTTGCGGACCGGGGGAACGGTAATTGAGTCGCGCGTGCCCTGAGATGCCAGAATTTGCAGAACAGAAACCTGTTCGCAATCTCCTGCAATGAATCGAAGAGAAACGGCTCCAGCATGCATTCGATTGAGAGTTGGCTCTGCCCCTCGGCGCGCCGCTTGCCTGAACGCGCGCCATGTTCTGCCCGGTTCACTTTTCCTGTAAAGACTCAATATAGCGGTTCAGATTCGCGATCCGCATATGAACCAGCTCCTCATGGCCCTGGCTCATCTTCCAGAACACCGGGCCCCAGACGGGCATGTCCTGGTCGCCGTGCGCCATCAGCTTTGTCTGGCCGCGAAGAATGCTGGTCACCAGATCCGACGGATACTTCCCGCCGTGTTGCTTGGCCAGGCTAGTGAGGTCCGCCGGAGCTTGCTTTAGGGCGGCAGCAGCCGGACCGTCGCCCTTGGCGTCCTTGCCATGGCAGGAAGCGCAGTAACTCATAAACATTTCTTTGCCCGAAGCAGGCGAGGTGGCTGGTGCCGTCGCGTGCTTGACAGTAGGTGTTGCTTCCTGCGCCGCGGAAATAGATGCAGTTATGAGCGCCATTGCGACCAGGCAATAGAGATATCGAAATCTCATGCGACCCTCCCCATCAGAAACCGTCGAGCACGCCCAAGCGCGAAGGAATATGCGCCTGGGGAGTTATATTCTTGCCTCAAAACGTGAATCTCGCTGAAAACTGCAGTTGTCGCGGAGTGAACGCTGTGCGCGGCTCTCCGAAGGTTGTATTGGGTGTTGTTGGGATGAACAGAGTCGTTCCGATCGGGGTGGGAGCGACCGACCCCCCGGGAACCGAGATACCCCCATTCGGGCAGGTCACCGTGCTCGATCCCTGCTGAATAGCCCGAGTCAAGGAATCGTTGTAATGGCTTGGAACGCCTCCGCAAAACACGGGTGATCCGTAAACGCTGGTGACCTCATCATAGTTTGCCCGGTTGAGCAGGTTGAAGGCATCGAAGGCGAGATTCATGGTCAAGCGCTCGTTGATGTGCACCGCCCGCGCTACACGCAGATCCCAGTCGTAATACGGATCGCCGATGTAAGTGTTCCGCGAAATCATGGTGTCGCAGTTTTGCACCGAGGGGCAGGAGCCGGCCACGAAGGCCGAGCCGCCAACGCGGTCGGTAGAACCGCCAGCGACATCGTTCAGAGTGTTGCTGCCGTAAAAAATCGTGAAAGGCCGGCCCGACTGGAGTGTGACGATGTTGCTCAACTCAAAATTCCGCAACGGCCCTTTGGTTGGGGCTATGCCCGTGAAGTTGGCCACCAGGCGATGGCGAGCATCCTGATTGGAGTTTGCGCGTTCCGCGGCATAGTCAAACTGGTTGGGCGGCAGGTTGATGAAGGTCGTGAAGTTGCCATTGTCGATAGTGTGGGAGTACGTGTAGTTGGCCGTCAAATTGAAATACTTCCCGCGTTCGAGCACAGTCAGCGTTCCGCCGTGATAAATGGCATTGGCGACGTCGTTGTTGTAATCTTCGAGCCCGGAGCTGAGCGTTCGCAGGCCGGAGCCGAGGGCGCCACCGAAGAAGGGACCCAGCCCGGCAATCGCGCCTGTTCCAAGGGTCGGGGTTCCGGTGCAGGGCGAGAGTGTGCCATCGGCGTTGAGCCATCCCGGTACCCACTCCGGCAGCGGGTCCGTGACTGCCGACTTGGTCGTGCCCGCCGGGCATGGCACGTTGAGATTGTTCCCGCGAACCAACTTGTGGGCCTCAACGAACAAATAGCTGAGATTGAGTGCAAACCCCCGGCCAAACTGATGGTCAATCTCCAAACTACCCTGCTCAGCATAGGGCGTCCGAGCATTATGATCCATGCCGCCTTCGCCTATGCCGCAAGCTCCGGTGGTAAAGCACGTGCCAGCCATCTCTACCGACGGAAAGGCGGTGTTGTAGGCTCCCGTTTGTATGATCTTGGCCGCGAGGCAAGGCGCCTCCGGAACACCAGCGCAGGGTGAACCGGGAGGGCCGGGGGCTGGTGGGTCTGCCAGAAGCTGGTAGCCCTGCCCAGCTTGTCCGAGATTCGACATGATATTGGGAAACTTCTGAGGCAGAATTCCGGCGCCACTGCAAATGGCTGAGATGCCCGACGGCGCCTGGTTGCCGCACTGATACCCGGCCACGATCTTCTGCGTGTTGGGCACGAAGAAGAAGGTCAGATTCTGCCGGTCGAAGAAAATGCCGTATCCCGCTCGAATCACAGTGTTGGATGTGGGAGCGTAGGCAAGTCCAACACGCGGCTGGAACTCGTTGTAGTCATTGTTTACGTATGCCGACAAGCCAGTCTCATAATCCCATCGCAGGCCATAATTCAGGGTCAGTCTGGGGGTCAGTTTCCATTGGTCCTGAGCAAACACGCCCCAGTATCCGTGGTTAAGATTTCGGCTGAAACCGCCAAGTTGCGAGGGATCGTAGGCATCCGCCCACGTAGAATTCGGGAATCCGCCGCCGTTGAGCGGATTCGCCGTGGTAACGGTGGGAACGCACGGAGTGGGGCCGGAGTCATTGCCGCTACAGGCAGTGGGACTGGTTGGGAGCGGCGTGCCCGCATACATAAAGACGACGCCATTGTCTCCGGGAACTGGACACGGGATGGTCGATGCGGTGAGCCCCGTCCCTGCAGTCGGGTACGCCGCGCCGTAGTTCGTGTTGAAGTACTCGGCAAAGTCAGTGAAGCAGGCAATGCCCGGTACTAACAGGCGTGTAGGCATGAAGCCGGGATAGCCTTCCAAGCTGGTCAACCAGTTGCCGTCAGCCCCAAATTTCGCAAGGTGATTGCTCTTGACCCATGAGATGGACTCGGAGAGCTGGGCTCGAGTCTCGTAGAGCCGGTCGTTGGTTCCGAAATTGTGACCGAGTTCAAGATCATTCAGGATGCTGAAGTCCGGCTGGCCCGTAGCCCCGGGAAAGTT
>JASHQK010000115.1 GCA_030039195.1 Candidatus Sulfotelmatobacter sp. | reverse complement strand
GGGATAATCGTAATAGCCCTTAAACGCCGGCTTGGCCCCGAGTTCCTTGATCTTCTTCTCGGCCGCCCGCTCCAGATCCATCGTTGTGACGCCCGGCGCCACGAGCGTTTTCACATAGTCGAGAACCTGGCGGACGATGTGGCCGCTATGCCGCATCTTCTCAATCTCGCTTGCCGACTTACAGACAATCGCCATGTTTCGCACTCACGCGTGATGATCTTCGATGATCCGGCAAATCTGGTCCGTGACATCGTCCATCGGCAGATCCCCGTTCACCGAGATCAGCCGGCCGGTGCGTTGGTAGTAATCCGCCACCGGGCGAGTCTGCTCCTGATAAGCCGTGAGTCTAGGCTGAATCACTTCCAGCCGGTCATCATTGCGGGTCTCCAGCTTCGTCCCGTGCGGCAGGTCGCATCTCTCGTCCTCGCGGGGCGGCTGGAAGTGGACGTTATAGATCCGTCCACAGGTGGGACAAGAACGTCGTCCAGTAATCCGGAGCAGTAGTTGATTATAGTCGACATCGAGACTGATCACAATCGGCCAGGCCCGTGTCGGACGCGAATTGTCAAAGAGCTCGTGGTCGAGCAAGGCATCGAGCCACCCGGCCTGGGCCGCAGTCCGAGGAAAACCATCGAGAATGTAACCGCGCTTGGTGTCCGGCTGCAGCAAACGCTGCCGGACCATGTTGCAAACCAAATCGTCGCAAACCAACTCGCCCCGGGCCATCACCGCCTTGGCGGCGAGACCGAGTTCTGTGCCGAGATTCACGTTCTCGCGCAGCAGATCCCCGGTTGACACCTGGGGGATACCGTAATGCTCCATGATTCGTTTCGCCTGAGTGCCCTTGCCTGCACCTGGCGGCCCGAGTAGCACAATCGGCCCAACAGCACGCGAGGTTTCCTGCGCCATCGTTTGGCCAAAAGCCTCCCGATCTCAATATCCCCGGCGCCCCAAGACGCCGCAGGTGCAGCAACCCCCACAAAACCTTGTTCCTGGTGTGGCGCGGGCGCTCTCGCCCGCGTTCTTATTGCTCACCAGATTCTTCGTCCACGCACACGCCCGCTGCGCGGCGAAAATCCATCGTAATGGCGCATGATCAACTGTGCCTCGATCTGGGTAACCGTATCCATCGCAACGCCGACCACGATCAGCAGAGATGTTCCGCCAAAATAAAAGTTCACGCCCAGACCGTTGGTAAACCAGGTCGGGAAGGCCTCGAAAAACCTTCCGATCGGTCCGTACAGGTGGTTGAGGTGGATGCCGGCAATCATCCATTCCGGAATGAACGAAATGATGATCAAGTACAGCGCGCCGACCAGAGTAATGCGTGTCAGAACCTCGTTGATGTAATCCGCTGTCCGCCGTCCCGGACGAATTCCGGGGATAAATCCTCCGTACTTGCGCATATTATCGGCAACTTCGCTCGGATTGAACACGATCGAGACATAGAAATACGCAAAGAAAATAATTCCGACGGCATAGAGAAAGGTATAGAGCGGCTCGCCCCATCCCAGCCAGCGGATCATATCGCCGAAATAACGATTGGTGCGCAGTCCGTACCCGATGGTTTGCGGCAGCGTAAGAATTGAAGAGGCGAAGATCACCGGCATAACTCCGCCAGCGTTCACCCGCAGGGGAAGATGCGTCGACTGGCCGCCCATGACTTTGCGTCCGACGACACGTTTGGCGTATTGCACGGGTAGGCGGCGCTCGCTGCGTTCGACATAAACGATGAACGCGACCACTGCCAGCATAAATATGATCAGCCCGACCATAAGCGGGAAGGTCATTGCACCCCAAGTCGCGTTCTTGGCCTTCTCAATGAGGTCTTCCACGCCGCGCGGCAGTCCGACGACAATGCCCGCGAAGATCAGCAGTGACATGCCGTTGCCGACGCCGCGTTCGGTGATCTGCTCGCCCAGCCACATGATGAATACGCTGCCCGTGGTGAGGGTGAGCATTGCCATGAGAATGAAACCCGGGCCGGGATTGGTAACAAAATCCCCGCCGGACTTCTCCAAGCCGATGGCGATGCCAAAGGACTGAATCGCGCTCAGGATGACTGTGATGTAGCGCGTCCACTGGGTAATCTTCTTGCGCCCGAGTTCGCCTTCTTTCTGCAGTTTAGCCAGCGGTTCATACACCACCGTCAGCAACTGGAGGATGATCGAGGCCGTGATGTAGGGCATGATGCCCAGCGCGAAAATCGTCATCCGGCGCAACTGGCCGCCAGAAAACAGATCAACGAATCCCAGGAACGATCCGCGCTGCGTATCAAAGAAGTGTTCCAGTTGCTCCCACTTCACTCCGGGCGTGGGCAAGTGCCCGCCCAGCCTGTACACGAAGAGCAAGGCCAGCGTGAAGAAGATCCGCTTGCGCAAATCAGGAATACGAAAAATATTTGCCAGCTTCTCAAACATTACTGCAAGACCTCGACCTTGCCGCCCGCCTTCGTGATCTTTTCCTGCGCCGATTTTGAAAACTTGTGCGCGCTCACGATCAAGGCAGTATTCAATTCGCCATCGCCCAGAATCTTGACCGGAAGCTTCGTCTTAATGATACCTGCTTTGTGCAGCACATCGGGATTGATCGTCGTCTGTCCGAGCCCAGCCAGCTTTTCCAAGCTGACGATGTTGTACTCCTTGCGGAAAATGTTGGTGAAGCCGCGTTTAGGCATGCGGCGATGCAGGGGCATCTGACCGCCTTCGAATCCTCGGATCATGCGCGAACCGCTGCGCGAGCGCTGGCCCTTGTGGCCGCGGGTTGAGGTTTTGCCCATCCCCGAGCCCATGCCACGACCCACGCGCTTGCGGCTCTCTGTGGCCTTCTTCGGTGCGTGAATATTGGATAAATTCATAGCTGAGTCCAGTTTCAAAGTTACTTCACGATCTCGATCATGTGCGGCACTTTAGCCACCATGCCCCGAATCGCCTCTGTATTAGGGCGTTCGATGACCTGGTTGAGCCGGGTGAATCCCAGCCCCTTGATTACTAATTTCTGTTTCGTCGGAGCACAAATCGCAGAGCGCACCCATTTCAATTGAATCGTTCCGCTGGCCGAATTTGTTTTCTTGGCTGACATTTTGAAAAACCCCCGGGGCTAAAGCCCCGATCATACGAACCAGACTCACGCGGCCCTAAAGGGCCGCTCTTCCACCGGTTCATAATTCCGCCGGTTCCGTAAGTCCTCCGGCCTTGTACTTGCCATGTCCGCGATGCGTAATTCTCAGCTCCGGATCGCCGACTCTAACTCACGGCTCTACAACTCTTCTGCCACTTTTCCACGCATGGTCGCGACGCTTTCCTTGTTCTTCAACTGCTTCAAAGCATCGAAGGTCGCTTTGATCACATTGTGCGGGTTGGTCGTGCCGATCGACTTGGTGAGCACATTCTGCACGCCCGCCGAGGTCATAACTGCGCGCACCGCTCCTCCGGCAATTACGCCCGTGCCTTCCGGAGCGGGCTTGAGCAGCACCCGGCCGGAACCATAGCGGCCGAGCACCAAGTGCGGAATACTGGTCTGCGTCAAATTCACTCTAACCAGATTCTTCTTCGCCGATTCGATTCCTTTGCGGATGGCCTGCGGAACTTCTTTTGCCTTGCCGGACCCGTAGCCGACTACCGCAGCCGCGGGATCTCCCACGACAACCAGAGCAGCGAAGGAAAGATTCTTACCGCCTTTGACGACCTTGGTCACGCGATTAATCGCGACCACCTGGTCTTTCAGCTGAAACGCGCCTGCATCGAGTTTCTTGGTAACTGTTGGCATTCTCAAACCCAGCTTCTAGCTTCTAGCTCCTAGCCTCAAGCCAACCCGAGTGGGCTAGAAGCCAGCAGGTAGCAGCTGCTCTCAAAATTTCAATCCTGCTTCGCGCGCCGCGTCGGCCAGAGCCTTGACACGTCCGTGATAAATATATCCGCCGCGGTCGAACACGACTTTCGTGACTCCCTTCGCCTTGGCCCGTTCGGCGATGGTCTTACCGACTTCCTTGGCCGAGGCGACGTTTCCCCCGGTACGGCTCGACTCCTTCTTGCCTTCGGCAGTCGAGGCCGAAACCAGTGTCTTGCCGGCCATATCGTCGATGACTTGCACGTAAATGTGATTCAGCGAGCGGTACACGTTGAGCCGCGGGCGCTCCGCCGTCCCTTGCAGCTTTTTGCGGATGCGCTCGTGCACGTAGCCGCGCTTTTCGTTCTTGCCAATCTTCGTAAGCATGAGATCCTTCGCTTCGCTCAGGATGATCGCGGCGAGCTCAAACGCCCGCCAAACGCGATCATTTAGCCCCGGTCTTTCCAACTTTCTTCTTCAGGCGCTCGCCGACATAGCGCACGCCCTTGTTCTTGTACGGATCAGGCGGACGCAATGCGCGCATTTCGGCCGCAACTTGTCCAACCTTCTGCCGGTCGATTCCAGTTAGCGTGATTCGCGTCTGCTTGGGATCGACAACCGCCTCGACTCCACTGGGCAGCGGATACTCGATCGGATGCGAATAGCCAAGGTTGAAGACCACCAGGCCCTTCCCCTTCATCTCGGCTCGGTAACCGATACCGACGATCTCGAGCTCACGCACCCAGCCCTTGGTCACGCCTTCCACGGCGTTGTTCACCAGCGCTCGGGCCAAGCCGTGAATCGCCGACTGCGAATCGTTCTGGCGGATCGCGACAATGTGTCCGTCGCGCTGTTCGACCTGAATCCCCGCAGGAAGCGGCGTGTCCAGCTTGCCCTTCGGTCCCTGCACGGCAACGGTATTGCCTTCAATTTTGACCGTGACCCCTTTGGGAATCGCGATCGGCTTTTTTCCAATTCGTGACATAAGCTTCTAGCTTCTAGCTCCTAGCTTTTGGCCAGGTCGCCTTAGTTTTGCAGTCCGGTGTATGCCGGAACTGTTTCAAGCTGAATGAGCAAGCTTAGCTATTAGCTAGAAGCTAGTAGCCAGGAGCAGCTCTCCTACCAAATCTGGCACAGCAACT
>JASHQK010000114.1 GCA_030039195.1 Candidatus Sulfotelmatobacter sp. | reverse complement strand
CGTGCGGCCGTTCTGGCCCTTCTCGGAAAAATGGTATTCGTGGGACATCGTCTTTATCGTCGAGCCAGTCATGCTGGCGTTATTGATTCTTGGATTGCTTGTACCTGCAATCTTCGGCTTGGTTGACCGAGAGATTGGCATACAAAAACGAGGTCCCAGAGGCAGGCTGGCAGCATCGCTGGCGTTGGCCGGAGTAGCGCTGATGTGGGGCGTTCGCGATTATGAACATCGGCGAGCAGTAAATGCTCTGGAATCTCGGGAATATCAAGGCGTCGATCCCCTCCGCGTTTCGGCCTATCCCACGTGGATCAATCCTTTCCATTGGTATGGAGTCGTCGAGACTCCGGCATTTTTCGCTCTTGCGCCGGTGAATTCATCAGCACCGGAGGTTGATCCGGAAGGTGAAATGGAGCTTCGCTATAAGCCGGAAGAAACGCCGGTCACTCTGGCAGCGAAAAGGTCTTACCTGGGGCGGGTCTATCTGGACTGGGCGCAATACCCGATCACCGAGACTGAGGAATTGAGTGGGGCGCAGGGCGGATACATCGTCCATTTCCAGGATCTGCGATTTGTGCAGGTGCCGAGCGCGGTGAATGGCGAGCGCGGGCGTCGCGTGCTTGGTGCGGCAATCGAACTGGACAAGAACCTGCACGTGGTCGGAGATGTTTTCGGCATGGGAAAAGATCAAGTAGTGGCACCGGAGCCTGACTAGGAACGTGGGAAACGCAGTCCGCATGCGCAATTACTGCCCGAACGAGCAAAGGCGCGAAATTCAGTTGGCTGCCGCTTGACGCCAGTCGCGTCAACACTGAGAATAAGATTCGTCCTGCGAGGTGATTATGCTGGCTTACATCTTTGTGCTGCTTGCCATAGCCGTGCGGTTCCTGCCATTTGCTGGTCCTTTGAACGTTCTGCCGCACGCATGGCATTTCACCCCGTTGGCAGCTTCGCTGCTGTTTTTTGGTGCGCGCGGCTCGCGCCGGAACATGTGGATTCCGCTCGTGCTGCTGGCGGCAACCGACGTAGTGCTGACCAAGTACATTTATGCATTCACCTTCTCCTGGGACCAACTCGTCACCTGGGCGTGGTACGCTGCGATTCTTTGGCTGGGCACCGGCTTGCGCGAGAAAGCTACGTTCTGGCGCGTGGTGGGAGCGGCGCTGGTCAGTTCGGTTTCGTTTTTCCTGATCAGTAATTTCGCCGTGTGGGCGGCATGGCCGCAGATGTATCCACGAGGCTTCACCGGACTGATGATGTCTTACACTGCGGGTATTCCCTTTTTCCGCGGGACGGTGGAAAGCGATCTGTTTTTCTCGCTGGCATTTTTCGGAACGCCCGTCTTTGTGCACGCTCTTTCCACGAGGCTGAGCCGATCGGGCGACCACGCGGCAGCGGCGTAGCGCCGGCTCCGTAAATGTGAGCGTCCTACGCGAGTTGTTTCTGCGATTTGTTCTTCTTCATCTTAAGAACCAGCCAGGTGATCAGTCCCGCGGCCACAAGAAAAACCACAACCCAGTAAACGTGGCGCTTGATGAGGCCACCGATTAGTCCGACAATCTGCGGTCCGAACCAGAGCGTGAGCAGCCCCAGCGCGAAGAAGCGCACACAGCGGGCAAGGAAGATCGCCGCCAGGAAATGGCCGAAGTTCATCTCAGAAATGGCCGCGGCCAGCACAACAATTTTGAACGGCATCGGCGGAGGAAACATGCCAGGAAACATCAGCGCCCAGAATTGGTGTTCCTCAAAGGAGCGATGAATCTTGGCGAAGCGCTCCTCGGAAATGCGTCTGCGCAGAACTTTCTCGCCGCCGATATACCCGATGATGTAGAGCGGAATGCTCCCAATCGCTGATCCCAGAGCCGCCAGCAGCACATAAACAAAAAATCGCGAGCGATTCTGATACACATACGCTGCCACGATGGCATCGATCGGCATTCCCAACAGAGCACTGTCGGCGAAAGAGATCACGAAGACGCCCCAGACCCCGAGCACTTTGAGCAGGCCCCATATCCACGCGGTGTAGTGGCTCAGGATGTGTGCGATCGTCTTCAACGAAAAACAGTTTACGTGAAGAAAAACGAACGTGTCAGTTTGTTTTCGTGGAGGATCGCGTCCGGCGCGGATCTCAGAGCGCTACTTGTGTTCTGTTTTTCCGCTCAGCAGATCGATCATGTGCGGGATGAGTCCTGCGACAGCTTCGAGCGATTCGATCGCACCGGATGGGCTACCGGGCAAATTCAGGATCAGCGTCGTCCCGCGGAACCCGCATACCGCGCGGCTCAGCGCGGCCAGCGGAGTTTTCTTTGTTCCCTCGCTGCGCATGCGCTCGGCCACACCAGGGATTAACCGGTCGCAAACCGCGATCGTCGCTTCCGGCGTCACATCGCGCGGAGCGATTCCAGTTCCGCCAGTCGTAACGATCAGCCGCGCAGCACGCGCGAGGCGTATGAGCAGCTCTTTAATTTGATTGACATCGTCAGGGACGACTTCGTGCGACACAATTTCAACATTTAATTTTTCAAGGAATTTTGCAACCGCGGGGCCGGAAACGTCGGTGCGATCGCCGCGCGCACAAGAATCGCTAACGGTCACGACAGCCGCGGTGATCGGGCTTTCACCAACCGAATCAGCTGTCGAGGAGGACATCTTCCTCTTCTTCTCTTGCAGGTTGCTTGGCAACTTTTGCGGCGGCGGAGGGCACAGCTGCCGGAGCCGACGCTGGCTCAGCTTCTCCGCCAGCCTCGCGTTGCGACTCGTCGAGCAGTCGCAGGCCCTCCATCAGTAAACCTTGCGTGTTGAGCTGCGTGGTTTCTTTGTCGGTCTTGCTTTCGAAGTCAAGCTGGAAACTTCCGCCCGTCCAACGCAGAACTTTGAAGACGGCCTGATCGCCGACCAGCGCTCCGTAGGTTGCGTGCTTCACCTGGCCTTCCGCGAAAAACACTTCACATTTTTCACCTTCGTTGGTGAGCGTAAGCTGGCAGCTTTTGCGGCCCATTTCCAGAGATTGCATCAGGTCGATCACATTCATTTGCGCCAGGCTGCCCCGCACCACACCGTCGGAAGGAGCCGTCTTCGACATTTTCTCGAGCGCGATGCGGTCGATCATGCGCTTGATGCGGCGCGTAGCTTCTTTCAAGAAAAACGGCTTCTCCAGATAGTCGTCGGCAGCATCCTGGGGCGAGAGCCGCTCCGCGATATCGGCTTTGCTGGCCATGAGCACGGTCGAAAAATTCGCCGTCGCTGGTCGGCTCTTCAGTTTCTCGACCAACTGCCGGCCATCCATGCCGGGCAGACGATAATCGCAAACCAGCAGCTCGGGAGGATTGTCGACGGCCTTTAGCAGTGCGTCAGCTGCGTCCGAAGCCGTCACGACCTCCGCCAAGGGCGCGAGCGCCTGGTGCAGCATCCCCAGCACCATGGGATTGTCGTCGACCACCAGCAGCTTTACATCGTTCGCCATGAAATGATTCGCAGTTACTTTTTCGCGCGCCGGTACTCGCCGCTCTTGCCGCCGCTTTTGCGATCGAGCACGATCTCGCGAATTGCAATGCCCTTGTCCAGGGCCTTGCACATATCGTACACGGTCAGCGCCGAAATGCTGGCCGCGACTAACGCCTCCATCTCGACGCCGGTTTCCGCGGTCGTCGTAACTTTGGAGGTAATAGCGACGCCATTCTCGCACAGCCGCACATCCACATCAATCAGCGCAAGCGGCAGCGGATGGCAGAGCGGAATCAACTCGGCTGTGCGCTTGGCCGCCATGATGCCGGCCACCCGCGCGACCTCAAGCGGATCGCCCTTGGGGTTTTTCGGCAATGCGGCCAGCACTGCGGGCTTCATCGCTACGAAAGCGCTTGCTTCAGCCTCGCGTTTGCTTGCCGCCTTGCCGGAAACATCGACCATGCGCGCACGCCCTGCGCCGTTGTAATGAGAAAGTCCCCTGGCCATGGAAGAACCATCTTACATGGGAATTATGTAGCCGCCGAACACGAGCCGCACGCAGATGTCAGCGCATCAGTACCGCAACCCACTCGCCCGCAGGAATGCGTTCGCGGTCAGGAGGAATCACGATATAGCAATCGGCGCGCGCAGTTGCGGCGACATCGCCCGATCCCTGCCACGTGACGAGGTCGACTTCGCTGTTTTCAAATTCTCCGGAGAGATTCGCGGGAAGAAAGCGGCGGAGGCCAGTCCTAACCCGAATTTCTGACTTGAGCTTGGCGTGCAAGAATACGAGTTTGCGGGGAAGTTGGCCGGACAGCGCTTCGATCATCGGTCGTGCAAAAAGCTCGAAGGTGACCATGGTGGAAACTGGATTGCCGGGCAAACCGAAAAAGCAGGTCAGCTTCTCTGTGGCCTTCTCGCGGGCGGGGGCGCCCGCGCCATACCGGCCGAAAACGACCGGCCTCCCAGGTTGGATCTTCGCTCCCGTGAAAAAGATTTCAGCGCCGAGCTCGGCCAAAACCTGCTCGACCAAGTCGTAGCGCCCCATAGAGACTCCGCCGGTCATGAGCAGGAGATCGTAGCGCAGACCCTCTTCGATATGTTCTCTCAGCCGCTGCGGCTCGTCGGGAGCGATGGGCAGCAGAATCGGTTGTCCGCCGGCACGAAGAATCTGAACGGCCAGCGAGTAGCTGTTGGAGTTGCGTATCTGCGTGGGACCGGGAGTGGCGGTGATATCTACGATCTCGTCGCCGGTGCTCAAAACGGCGACGCGCGGGCGGGCATAGACCTGCAGGCGTGACTTTCCGGCTGAAGCGGCGAGCGCGATGGCAGCCTCATTCAGCCGAGTACCACGCTCTAGCAAACGAGTACCTTGCCCCGCTTCTGCTCCACGGGGAACGATGTTTTCTCCTGGCGTTGTGCTTCTGGTGATCTCGACTCGATCTGCATGACGCGTTGTGTACTCAACCATCACGACGGAATCCGCTCCCGCGGGAACTGGTGCGCCAGTCATGATGGAGACGGTTTGGCCAAGGTCGATCCTTGTCGGGATTTTTTCTGATTTTTCTCCGGCTTTGATTTCGCCAATCACGTCGAGCGTGGCCGGAAGGTTCGCCAGATCGGATGAACGCACGGCGTAGCCATCGCGCGTGGAGCGAGGGAATGGAGGGATGTCGCGATCGGCGAAAATTTCTTCGGCCAGCACGCGTCCGGCAGCGGCAAGCAATTCAACGGATTCCAGCGACGGCGCGGGAATCCTCGCGGCGTGCTCCTCGACGAGGCGGCGCGCGTCTTCGAAGGTTAGAACTGTGGGCTCGGCCGAGACCGGCATAGGGAGATCATAAAGGAGAAGGAAGTTGTTCGCAGCGGCGGTTATACCCCGGTGAGAAGGGATAAAGGCAGAAGTTCACCGCAGGATGGTCCAAAGCACACCAGCTTAGTGCGCCGCTTCTTGCGGGAGCTTTAAGTATCTGCTTTGGACGAATGCCACCACCGTGCCATCTTCTGCACCCGGTCCTCGGCGCAGTGCCGCATACCATATAGCGTCGTCCGAAAGATACTGGGTCGTGTCCGACCAATAGGGAGTTATGAGCCACCCGACGTATTCGGCGACGGGGTACGGCTTCCCCTCTTCATCGACGAGGGTGCCGGCGCCGCCTACGCCTAGTTCGCTGTCGGTGACCAGCCGTCGGTCATCGGTGAATATGTACGTGATGTCCTTCGTGTGGGCATCCCAAGCGATGGTGAAGCGAAGTCCGCGTATTTTTATTGAGGAGCAGGGGTCGTGGTGGTTCACATCAGTAAGGCACTGATGATGGCCGACTCGCGCCATCATTACGCTCTTGGGCACCTGAGAGCCAAGCAGCGGCACTTTCGACCGTTGCGCTTTTGCGTCCGCGCCAATGCTGACGACAACGAGCAAGCAGACCAGCGAGCGCATCGCGATTCGGCTTGGGATCGTGAGGCGGACTATGTTTGTGATTCGCCGCTTACCTCGCCAGCGCTTGCCCCAGCAGTCCCGGATTGCTGGCGAACGACAAGCCGGTTTCCAGATCGATCAATCGGTCATTGACCAGGCGCGCGATTTCGCCGTCGAAGTGCTGCATGCCTTCGGAAGCGCCAGATTTAATGGCGTCCAGAAGAGATTTATTGTCGCGCTCGCCTTTTTCAATGCATTCGCGGGTGCGGGCATTGGCTTTCAGGATCTCGAAGGCGGCGATGCGGCCCGTTCGGTCGGCCTTGGGCATAAGCCGCTGGCAGATGATGTAGCGGAACGATTTCGCAAAGCGTTCGCGAACAAGTTGCTGTTCGGCGGGCGTAAATGAACTGACGATGCGCTCGATTGTCTTCGAAGCGTCCATCGTATTCAGGCTCGAAAACACCAGATGGCCGGTCTCAGCCGCTTCCAACACAATTTCAATCGTCTCCCGGTCGCGCATTTCCCCGACAAGAATGACCTTCGGCGCCTGCCGCATCGCCGATCGCAAAGCGTGCGCGAAGCTCGGCGTGTCGCTGTGCAACTCCCGCTGATGGATGGTCGAGCACTTGTGGTTGTGCAGAAACTCGATTGGATCTTCGATGGTGATGATGTGGTAGTACTTTTCCTGGTTGATGCGATCGAGAAGCACCGCGAGAGTTGACGACTTGCCCGACCCGGCTGCGCCCGTTACCAGCACAATGCCATCGCGCAGGCGCGTGACATCGGCCAGTTGCTCGGGCAGGCGAAGGGAAGCGAAATCCGGAATCGTAGTGGGAATGACACGCATGACCACGGCGCAACTGCCGCGCTGAATGAAAATGTTGACGCGAAAGCGTGCCAGGCCGGGCAGTCCATAGGAAACATCGCAGGCGCCGTGCTCGCGCAGCGTGGTGATGGCCTGCCGGTTGTCGCCAATCAGATCGGCAGCGATGCCGCGCGTGTCGTCGGCCGTAAGAAAAGTGAGTCCCGCCACCTGCACAGGAATCATCTGTCCATAGACCTGCACTTGTGGCGGACGGCCGGGGGAAAAGATCAGGTCGCTGATTTTGTCGGCGGCGCGGAGCATCGCGCCCAGCAGGGCAGGAGTGGCGACTTTGCCGCCGCTCGCGGAAAAATCTTCAAGAGAAACGGAAATTGGCGCAATCGATGGCGATGCCATTCGTCGTCACATCCTTTATGAGTGCTTGCACCACAGAAGGGAGGCCAGAAGCGTTACTTAACTGTACCGCGCGGCGGGCATGATCGCGAAGGACACTAAGTACATAGCCCTTAGTAATACATAGCCTTTCGTAACATCCGCCTGAAAACAAATCAGGCGGCTCCGGCGAGCCGCCTGCAGACGAAAGGCACGGAAAATGCCTTACTTCTTTGTCTTCTTCTTGTTGCCGAAGCTGGTTTCGACGGAGGCTCCAATGCTGGCCAGCATCTGTTTGGCCGCATCCGCGTAGCCGCCTGTTGGCTGTAACTCCAGATACTTCTGGAACGCTTCGGCCGTTCCCTCGGGAGCAACCATCTTGGTTCCTTGCAGGGTGGCCTTCCCGATCATGTTGACGCCCTTCCAGTAGTAGGCGTCGGCTTTGTTGGGATCGGCGGCAATTACCTTGTCGAACGCTACGATAGCATCGTCGACCCTGCCGGCATTGGTCAGGACTGCGCCGGTGTTGAACAGATACTGCCCGGACGCGGAGGGATCGGTCTGTGCCGCCAGAGCATAAGTCTTTACGGCATCGTCGACTTTGTTCTCCTTGGCATAGGCCTCGGCCAGATTGTTGTAGTACGCAGCCAGAGTCTTGGCTTGCGTATTGGCATCTTTGTCAGGCGTGGCTTTCTTAAGATCGATCGCTTTGTTGTAATCCTCGACGGCTGAGTCCAGCCGCTTCTGTTTTTCCGCGGGATCGGTCTGCTTGGTGGCCGACATCCGCTCGTAATCGGCCAGCTTGAACCAGATCAAATCGCGGTTCGGATCAAG
The DNA here is from genome assembly GCA_030039195.1 of Candidatus Sulfotelmatobacter sp. Classification (GTDB taxonomy): domain Bacteria; phylum Acidobacteriota; class Terriglobia; order Terriglobales; family Acidobacteriaceae; genus Sulfotelmatobacter. The sequence continues at coordinate 2,875 of JASHQK010000114.1, read as the reverse complement.
CTGGTTGGCCTCGGTCATCGCTGCGACGGCGCCATCATAATTTCCGGCATCGGCATCGGTCTTGGCTTCATTCAGCTTGTCGTTCAGAGACTTGACCGTGTTGACTTCTTTCTTCTGTTTCTCTTGCTGCTCTTGCATTTGCTTCAGCTGTTCCGCACTGAGGCCGACGCCTTTGGCAGCGTTTTCCTGCTCTTTCTTGATATCGAAGTCAAGTGGAGTGTTATCGCCGATCTGGACCTGGAAGCCATTGGCGTGATCTGTTTCCTTGCCGGCTTTTTGATCGTCGGCGTTCTTATAAAGGGTGACGTTGTACTTGCCAGGACTGAGGCCTAGCGAAAAGTACTGGCCCTTCTTGTTGGTCTTGAGGGGATATTTCTGGCCGTTATCCAGGTTGACGTAAACCACGATGGCGTCGGCGATGGGATTGCCTGACGAGTCTTTGCAGGTTCCCTGCACGGTGCCCGAGGACTGGGCCATGGCGGCAGGCACGGTCATTCCCAGCGTGAGTACTGCAAATAGGATGATTGCGATGTGCTTATTCATTTTGCCTCCCGGCAAGCGCGTCATCTAGGCGCGTACGGAATGGGATCGCTGACTCCTGCAGCCGCGAAGGCGCGAAGCCGTAGAACACAGCTGTCGCACACGCCGCAGGCGCGATCCTCATGGCTATAGCATGACCAAGTTAAATCGAAGGGCGCGCCCAATTCAAGGCCCAGACGCACAATCTCGGCTTTTCGCATGGCAATCAGAGGGGTCACAATGCGAATCTTTCCCTCTTTCGTCCCTGCTTCCACGACCGCGTTGAAAGCGTCGTAATAGGCAGGGCGGCAATCCGGATAGCCAGAACTATCGGGCTCAACCGCACCAATATAGACCTTTTCCGCCCCCAACACTTCAGCCCAGCTGACCGCTACGGCGAGAAAATGGGCGTTGCGGAAAGGAACGTAAGTTACGGGAATACCATGGCCGAGCGATTCCGCTGTAGGAACGGCAATGCCTTCTTCGGTGAGCGCAGAGCCGCCAATCGCGCGCAGGGCCTCATTCCGAACTAACAGCGTGTCGCGGATGTTCAGGTGGCGGCAAATCGCCAAGAAAGACTGCCGCTCGCGCTCTTCTGTTCGCTGTCCATAACTACAATGAACGGCTGCGACTTCGTGATCGCGCGCGGCCAGAGCCGCACACACGCAGGAATCCATGCCGCCGCTGAGCAGCACGACTGCGCGGGATTTGGACGAAGCAGGCACGTAGGCGAAAAGTCGAAACTTGCGATCGCAGGTTTCCGATCCTAGATCTGAGAGCTTTGAGAAGCAACCCGGCCCTTTGTCCTCGAATCTGTAATCTGGAATCGACGATCTGAAATCCTGTTCACACGCCCTTGAGCGCCGGATCCCAGATGAACTTGTGCAATTGCAGTCCCAGCCGTGCCGGAGCATGGTCGGCGATCATCCACTCGGCGAGTTCCCGAGGATCGAGCAGACAGTGGGAACTGTCGCGCGCGCCGGTTGCATCCTTGCGAAAAGCCGGGGAAAACAAAACGGCATTCACGCGGGCTGCGAGATCATTCCGCAATGTGAACTCCAGAGCGAACTCGTAATCGGCGCGGCTGCTGAGCACGAATTTAATCTCATCGCGCAGGGTCAGAGACCGCAGGTTCTCCACGCGAAACGTATCGCCTGCTCCCGAGTTCGGACACTTCACATCGACAATCTTGATTACTTCTTTTGGGACCCGTTCCAGTGGCCGCTCACCGCTGGTTTCAAGCAGGACCTGATAACCATCAGCTAACAGAGATTGCATCAAGGGAACGACTTCGCGCTCTTGCAACATTGGTTCGCCGCCGGTAATTTCGACCAATCCGCCGCCTGGGCTCAAGCGCGCCACTTCATCCCGAACTTCCTCGATCGTCATCTTTCGCCCGCCCTGAAATGTGTACTCGCTGTCGCACCAGGTGCAGCGCAGATTGCACCCGGTCAGCCGCACAAATACGCAGGGAAGGCCGGCATAGGTCGACTCGCCCTGCAGCGATTTGTAGATCTCAGTGATCTGCATTGTTATGGCAGCTGGCAACTGGCGGCTAGCGGCGGAAGTTACTCGCTGTATTTGGCCGTCGTGGTGTCGGTCTCGAACACGGTCACATCCTTGATTCGCACGCGGCCGTTGGTAGCGCGCTGCAGGCGGGCATTGGATTCATCATAAAAATACTTGGCCAGGTTCTCGGCTGACGGATTGATCTCTGTGAACGGCTCAATGTCGTTGATCATCTGGTGGTCAAGGCGCTCGATTACATGCTTCATCACTTCGCGCAAATCTTTGAAGTCAAGCAGCAATCCAGCCTTGTCGAGCTCGGCTCCGGCCAGCGTCACGCGGATCTTGTAGTTATGGCCGTGCGGATTTTCGCACTTGCCTTTGTAGTTGCGCAGGTAATGCCCTGCCGCGAACGAATCTTCTACTGTAACCTCGAACATGCTCCCCCTGCCGCGCGCCTCAAAAACCGCCCCAGCTATGACTTGCAAACTTTATTGTATCGCGTGGAGAGGTCGTTTACTTGACTCCTTGCCCCAAGAACTATAGCTTGGCCGTTTGGCCTCTGCCCGCACAAGGAGCCTCATGCTACGCCGTCTTCGGCTTTGCTCGCTCGTTTTCTTCGTTCTGATCACGCCGCTTTTCGCCCAGAACCGGCCTGACGCCCCTGAGTTCGACGTTAAAGCGCATTACACCAAGTACGAGTACCGCATCCCCATGCGCGACGGAGTGCAACTGTTCACGTCCGTCTACGTTCCGAAAGACAGTTCGCACAGCTATCCTTTTCTCATCGAGCGCACGCCTTACAGCGTGGCTCCCTACGGCGTAGACAAGTACCGCACGCAGCTTGGCC
>JASHQK010000113.1 GCA_030039195.1 Candidatus Sulfotelmatobacter sp. | reverse complement strand
CGCTGAGCGCAACAATCTGACTTTCGTCGGAGGCGCACGGGCTGTGATCAAGAACAAGGATGGCATTGGAAGTGAACTTAACTCTTGAGGAGAATCACATGTTGGAAACAAGCACGCTTATTTCATGCACAGGAAAGATCACTCGGGCGGAGTTGGCGAATCTGCCAACGCCGCCGGCAACAGAAACCCATATGCCGATCCCGAATGCCGCAGTCGTTGAAACCTTGGTCGAAACGCTGAGTCACCGGCACATCGCTGTGGTTGGCCAGGAGTTCGCAGTGTCCAGCGATTCGATCGAGATGTTCGGGGTTCTCGACCTGGAAGCCGGTTTCGAGGGATGCCGATTTGCAATTGGGATTCGGAACGCGAACAACAAACGATTCCGGCTGGCATGCACAGTTGGACTTCGGAGGGAATTGCCGAGCATTACATCAACCACATCATCCTTCTGACGGGCGTCATCCTCGATCCGTCCCTTGATCTAGCTGCTTGAGAATACGAAGTTCCATCCGCCGCAGCCATCTGCGACCGGGATACGTCGGCAATGCTACAGTCTCCCTGCTCGTCCGGCTCACAGTCGGTCCTGCGTCTTGTCGGAACGAAGCGTCATCGAAAGCACCGATCCAGTCTCAGCGTGGCGGCAAAGACGAGACACCCAGCCCTTCCAGCCAGCAGACTGGCATTTTTACGAGTGGTTCATTCAGCACATGAACGAAAGGATAGCCGCAGAGCTGAAACGTCTTATTTATGGCAACAAGTCGCCGGGCGCGAAAACGTACTTTTCTAGCCAGCCTAACCTTATTGTTAATTTTCGCTGCGCTCAGCCTCGCAATTGCGCAGCAGGAACTTCCCGAAGCTCCCAGTGCTACCAAGCAGAAGCAAATGCCGGCCGTTCCCAGCGCGACGAAGACGACCCCGGAGCGCCGTGCTCCTCCCCCTGAACACACCTGGCCGCGCACATTCACGGTGGGAAACGATCGCTTCATCATTTATCAACCGCAAGTGGAGAAGTGGGATGGCGATCTCATCGATCTTTACTTCGCGGTCGAGGCGAAGAGGACAAATGCTTCACCGACGAATTACGGAGTAGTCTGGCTTCAAGGCCGCACAGAAGTGGACAAGGTCAACCGGTTGGTAACTCTTGACCAAGTGAAAGTTACCAAGGTTAAGTTTCCCGCTGCGACGGATCGTGAGGCCCTTCTAACTGATTTATTGCAGAAGAAGTTGCCAGGCGCGACCAAGACCGTGTCGCTCGATCGACTGCAGGCGGCGGTTGATCTCGACAGCGAAGTCATCAAGCCCGTCGAAGTGAAGAACGATCCTCCTAAGGTCATCATCACGTCCAAACCGTCCCTGCTCGTTCTGATCGACGGCCCACCGCAGATGCGCGAGCTTCCCGACACAAAACTGCAGCAGGTAGTCAATACGAAATCCGTGATCCTGTTCTTACAAGAGAAGGGACTCTACTTCCTGCGTCTTGAGAACTGGTGGCTCGAGTCAGAAGCGTTGGAAGGCGCCTGGACGCGAGTCGATAAACTGCCGAAGGAAATGAAAAAAACGGAGGAGGTGCTCGCTGGTCAATCCTTGGAACAGAAACCTGACAGCAAGCCGCCACAGCAGCAGGCATTGAAGGAAGCTGGCAAAAAAACAGAGAGTCCAGTCGTCTATGTCGTGTCCGGGCCAGCAGAACTGATCGAAACTCAAGGAGAACCGCACTACGATCAGATTCCCGGTACGGGTCTGGAATACGTGACTAACACCGGCGGCAACATATTTCGCCTGAACGGACAGTTCTACATCCTTGTCTCCGGCCGCTGGTTCAACAGCACCTCTCTCGACGGTCCCTGGAACTTCGTGGCAGGAAAGGAACTGCTAGCAGACTTTGCAAAGATTCCCTCCGATAATCCCAAATCAACCGTATTGGCCTCCGTGCCCGATACGCCAGAGTCGAAAGAAGCTCTCATTGCGAATTCGATCCCTCAGACCGCCACAATCACCCGCTCCGAGGCCAAACTCACTGTGAAGTATGACGGCGATCCGATGTTCGAGCCGATTGAAAGCACTTCCTTGCAGTACGCCAAGAACACCAGCACAGCCGTTATCAAAGTCTCGAACGCTCGTTATTACTGCCTCGAAGCCGGGGTGTGGTTTGAGGCGGCAACGCCGCAAGGACCTTGGCGCGTCGCCGATTCAGTGCCCGCGGAAATCTACGACATTCCCGCAAGTTCTCCACTGCATTACGTCACCTATGTGAAGGTGTACAGTTCGACTCCCGAAGTCGTCTACGCCGGCTACACTCCTGGATATTACGGAACCGTGGTTTCGTCCAGCACCATGACCGTGGTTTATGGCACGGGATGGTATTACCCGCCATACATCAGTCCCACTGTTTGGTATGGCTGGCCTTACACCTACGGCGTCGGAGCCGGATTCACCTACACCACCGACTCCGGATGGAGCTTCGGATTCGGCTACGGCTATTACTACTATCCCTGGTATTACCCTTGGTGGGGGCCAATGGGCTACTACGGATGGGGCTGGTATCCGTATTACGGATGGGGCTCTTGGGGTGGTGCTGGCGCGGCAAATGTTTATGGAGTCTGGGGCAACACAGCTTATTCCCGTACGGGCGCCGCTTGGGCGAATCCGTACACCGGCAACTACGGAGCCGCCACGCGGGGCGGCTATTACAACTCCCAGACCGGAAGGTCGACGGTCGCAGGCCGCGGCTACAACACGAATATCTACACTGGGAACACCGCCGGGTATCGCGGTGCAGCCACCTACAATCCCAACACAGGCATCGTTGCAGGCGCCGGTGCCGGCTACGTCGGGAACATTTACTCTGGTCAAGGCGCAGCGGGTCGTGGCGGTTTCGCTTACAACACGAATACCGGTGCAGGCATAGCGGCCGGCAGGAACAATATCTACGCCGGCAAAGACGGCACGGTTTACCGCTACGACCGTGGCAGTGGGAATTGGTCAAGCAATAGCGGGAGCGGATGGCAACAAGTCAACCGACCCGAACCAAAGTTGCAGAACCAATACCAGATGCGAAATCAAGGCGCACAGCGGACCCAGAACTTCAACTCCATGCGCAGCTTCGGAGGAGCTCGCATGGGTGGTGGCGGCAGAAGACGTTGAGCGGGCTGCCAATCGCACAGCGTGCTTACACTTATGTGCCCTATCGTGAAGGCTTACTGGTGTCAACTGTGTCGGTTAGTGTAGGGGGTCGTTGCTTTCGCGAGCTCTTGTCCTATTACGATCAGCGAATATATTGGGATCTTGCCCTTCTCCAGAGTGCTGTTGCAAGTAGGGGAAGGAAGAAGGCTGCGAGGAGAATCAAAACCCACACTCCGCCACGCATAAAGATCCGACTACTAATGGAGCTCAGGACAAGGACCACCCACAGCAAGCCGTCAACAAGCCACAACAGAACCGCCAACGTTTTGAGACGCTACACTACGGAATGCCATGCTTTTCCACCGGGCGATTCTAACCCTCATATCAATTCGAACAAAACCGAGTGTTCCTCACGCTACTTGCTGGATGCCAAGGACTGCCAAGCCTTCGACAGTCATACTCGCAGGACCGACTATCGCACCAGCGTGATCCTCAAGTCTCTCTTTCAGCACGCCGATTCACTCCCAGTGAAGCCCGCCAGCTCAAGCTTCGTAGCCACTTCGTCCCAAACACCCAGCGGAATTGGGGTGCTAATGGCGCTCCTGCCGTATGCCTCGGTGCGAGATACTGTGAAATTATCATTCGTTGTTTAGGATCGAAGCCAGATGTTCTGCCCGCTCTTTTCATATTGGGCTGCTCCGAAACTAGCGTGAGTTGGGGATCTTGAAACCCTGGTTGCAAGGTTGCGTGAGAGTAACCACTGAACCCATGCTAATTTTCCCTCGGATCGGCCTCCTGGGCGACTGCAACTATTACCAACCCCGTCGGGCTAGTCCTGGTTTGTCAGATGCTCTTTCATTGCGGTGAAAATCGTGCACAACCGGCAAGAGAATGAGCGGTTGAAGACGTTCATAGCGGAGCGTCTTCACAACCGGGGCTGAGAATTCGACGACTCGGAACTGAAATACATGGTTGCGGATCAGCCAGGGCTTCTGACCACGCGGTTCCGCCCAGTCTAGTCGAATCAAACAATCACTTGAGAGTTGCCCACCACCTAAGAAGATGTCATAACAACGGCGGCTTGTTCGTTGCGCAAAGGCAAGGTCGCAACGACTCTCGACCGATTCGCACCTTAAGTCGACCATTTGTGCTGTCGCCGTGATGAGGACATGGCTGGAAGCGAACTCGGTCTATATCCTACGCCCCGTATTCGCGCAACGAACAGCAAGATTTTCTCGTCAAAATCCTCTGACCTAGCGGGCTGTTAACCGCTGGAGGTTCTGCGCGATTTCCCCGTCGGCTGTCACTCTTGACAGATTTGTACTGTGTTCACAGGGAGCATTCTTTTAGTGCAGTCGTGTCGTGGAGGGCCAAGAGTGTTCGACATCATCGGATACCAACGAAAGTACCAAGCCGGTCGAAGGCGGCTCTTGAGACATCATCGGCTTTGTGTCGCCTGCGGTAAGGCGGAGGCGCAACCCGAGAGAACCAGATGTCTGCGCTGTGCGGCCAGTGCGTCAGAACGAACAAAGAGATGGCTTAGGAAACGGGTAACCGTTTGTAGCCAACCGCTCGGACAGCGTGCTCTAGTTCCGCCTTAGTGCAGTCCCGAATTCTGTAGGAATGCCGAGCCAACGGAGTGCCTTGCGTCTAAGTGGCTCGGCCTGCGCTTGTCGGACGCATTGCTTTGTAGAGTGGCCCACCGGCCAAGCCACACAAATCTAAGCCCAAGGTTTAATTGTGAAACGCCACACATATCTCCCTCTCCCGCTCGTTGCAGTTGGGCTTCTCTCTTTCTGGTGGCCTGACGCACAATCACAACAGAAGACCCAATCGGACACAGTACAAGTCCACCTTGTCATTACGGATGAAGCCGTACGTGAGGACAAAGAGCTTCCGCCCTTGCAACTCGAAGACGTCAAGGTTAAGCAGGGCAAGCATTTTCTTAAGGTGACGCATCTGATTCCCGCCACTGGGGAGAATGCCGCCCTTCAGCTAATGATTTTGATTGACGATACGCTAAAGCAGTCGGTTGGGAACAATCTCACTGAGCTTAAGGAGTTCATCGCTGCTCAGTCGCCATCCACCATTATCGCTGTCGGCTACATGGCGAATGCGGGGGTGAACGTAGCCCAGAATTTCACCGCCGATCACGATCTTGCCGTTAAGGCACTGCGACTTCCGCTTGGCTCTGTTTCAACGATGGATAGCCCCTACCTGTCACTCATTAGCCTGGTAAAGGGCTGGCCCCAACAGAAAGTGCGACGGGAGGTCCTGATCGTGAGCGATGGGATCGACCGGCTGCGAGGCGAGAAACCCGAATTGTCGACGCTGGGCCCTGATTACGGCGTTGTATATCACCGACCGAACTACAATCGTGGATTTTCGGGTGCTAACTACCGCGCTGCTTATGAAACGTCTGCAATGCCTGCCTACCAGAGCATGCCGACCATCAGCATTGATGCACCTTCCGCCAGCGAAATCAGCCAGCGTTACAACGTTCTCGTCTACTCGCTTTATGCGACCGGTGTTGGGCACGCAGGCCGAAGTTCCTGGGACCAGGAGCTTGGTCTAGGTGGACTATCGCAGATTGCTGATGAAACCGGCGGAGAGTGTTTTTCGCTGGGCACTTCACAACTGGTCAGCTTCAAGCCTTATCTTGAGACCTTTCAGAAAATGCTGGCCAATCAATATTACGTTGTCTTCGAAGCTGTGGCGAAGAAGAAGGACGGCTTCCAACGTGTGAAGATCGAAACGGAGCTTTCGAACTCTGAGATTGAGGCACCCGACAACGTTTGGGTTCCCGCTGCAGCCAAATGAGGGATGGCGAGTTCAATTGGCGAGAGCCCGGACAGAGGGTTTAGGTCTAAACGCTGATGGCGTCAGTTAGGCGCTCAGCGCTGCTATATGCCGAGATGCAAGTGATTCGGTTGACATGACTTGCTATCCTCAGGTTCCGCTATTTTCTCCCAAAGACGTTATTCTCCCTGCCTGTCACTTTTGTTAGTTGCGAATGCGCTGCAGAAGCAGAAGCTTCGAGATTGGTACGAATGCCATGCCAGGAACACCGAGATTGCAAAAGCAATTGGTGGGGAGGGCGATGATCCTATTGCTGGCTTCGTTGGCATTCACAGCAGTTGGAATTCCGCAGTTCCCAGATCCGGGCAAGGCTTCTATGGGGCGCCAGCAGCAGATCCAGATGGGCTTTCAAGCGGCGTCCCAGGTCTATCAGCAAATGCCGGTGTTGGCAGACCGCAGTCCCGAAACGCAATACATCCGAAACGTGGGGAAGAGACTGGTGACGACCATCCCGCCGCAACATTCGTGGCCTTTCGAGTTTCACGTCATTCCGCAGAAAGAAATCAATGCATTCGCGCTGCCCGGCGGCCCGATGTTCGTGAATGTCGGCACGATCACGGCAGCGTCGAATGAGGCGGAACTAGCCGGAGTGATGGCTCATGAAATGTCGCACGTGTACATGCAACACTCTGCGAAACAGACCGGCAAGGCACAGACGACAGAGGAAATTGCCGGCATTGCAGGAGCGATCCTTGGTTCCACCACAAAAGGACCTATGGGTTCACTAGCGCAAGAAGGGGTCAAGTTTGGCGCAGAGGGTCTCATTCTGAAATATTCCCGCACGGACGAAGCGCAGGCCGACTCGGTAGGCGCCATCATTTTGTATAAAGCGGGTTACAACCCGCAGGCGATGGCCGATTTCTTCAAGAAGCTCGCGAGCCAAGGGTCGTCGGGGCCACAGTTCCTTAGCGATCACCCCAATCCCGGAAACCGGGAAGGGGCGATCCAGAAGGAAATTGCGGCCTGGCCTCCGCAGAAATACAACACCGCCGAGGCCACGTTCCTCACGGTTCGCAAGCACGCCATGAGCGTGCGGGGCTATTCGGCAGCGGAGATCGCGCAAGGAGCCAAGAATGGCGAATGGGCAAAACTGAACAGGCAGAGTGGCGCCGTCTTTAAGCCGCCAGTGCTTGCAAGTGAAAAGACTCCTCTGCCTACGGCCACCAAGAAATAATGAATCAGTTGTAATTCTCGCGGGGCTGGTGCGGATTTTCGTCGGTGCGAAGTCACCCTCGTTGACCGAGTTCCAGTAACTGCGTTAGACGCCAAGCCCAACTTCACATCTTGGCCATCCTCCCATCCGCACTCCTGAGTGAGCGTTCTTCTGTTCACTCGTCGCAAGCTGGGCGTTCTCGTTAGAGCCGGTGTTGCCAACTGATTATCGATCGGCCTCTGTCCACTCAAGAGGGAAAGGAATCGACTTGACGCCAACCGGCCCTCGCTTGCGCCGAACGTGAACGAATGATCCACACCTCTGGTACGGGGCCGGATCGTTTTCTTCTAGGCTACGGCGAATTAATCTGGACACGAACTCTGCGATCACTCTGCGCAAATGGACCACTCTACCAGCGGCGTACTCGACCCACATCCACGTGCACAAACTCCGAGTCTGCGTAATAGCCTACGCCGCCCCGATGCAGCGACAAGGCGGCATCCCGCAGTCGGGAAGTGCTGACCCCGGGGATACGGATGTCAATAGCCATCGCTTGCATATGCAGACTGTGTTGCGCGACTTTGTGTCCATGACTTCGCAAGAATTCGTTGCTAGAGGGTGAGCGATAGCCAGAAACGACATCGATTTCGGCGTTGGGTCGTCCAAGTTTGGCCTGCAGATCGTGAAGGAGATCGAAGACTCGTGGATCAAAGTGACGGATGTCTCCTGTCCGCCGATCTCTCAGATATGCATCCAGTTTCGTAAGCGCCTCAGGAACGTAGCTGGTCCCGCGGCGATACACAATATCCAGTCGCTTACCACTATGAGTGTTGAAAAGCCGCAATTCATATTCGCCATCACGATCGACCGAAGCAGCAGGCTTGGGAACCGCAACCAAACTGCTAAGGACGATTAGACACAGACTACCTGTTAGCCACTGCAAGAGACATTTCTCCTGGTGATTATTGCGGAAACCTATCGAACTTCAGACGCAGCTTCAATTTGGCTGGAGATAAGACCGCACGATGCAACCAGTTGCTACTTCCAGACTGGCACCCGCATTCAGCAGCGGCTCAATCCATAGCCTATGGAAAGTCATCGTATCCATTTGCGAAAGATCGATAAGGCGATCTACGGCCTCTAACTGCCACGAACATTCGATGTCTTCAGACAATATTCTTTCGTGGAGTTCCTTCCGAAGTTTCGCTACCTGTTCTGGGGTGGGCCACGGAGCCGTCTTTTCTTTGAAATTCATTTCCCCTGCGCTTCCGACTTTTCTTAGATCTCTGGTAGGTCAGAAACTGAGGTGGCTCAGTTCTGACCACCATGATCGTAAGATCACATATCGCCTGTCCTTCCGTCGTTGCACAAAAGCAACCTTCTGTTTGAACGAGTCAAGGAACCTATTCAAGTCAACAGAGGAGGTGTCACCGAGCAACCGTCAAACAAACTTTGGATGTTGATTGGGAAGAAAATTCTGATCGGAAGGCCGCTATTTAGGGCGACACGTTCTGGGTGTTGCGCTGCTGGATTTCATTCCGGGGCACGCAAATTCGCTAATCGTAGTGGCCAGTAAGGTACTTCGGTCCACAGCCGATTAGACTGCTATTTCTACCAGTCTGAATTTGCAAGTAGCCCCTTTAGGCTACCTTCAGGCGAGACATCGGGTAGCTGCACAAATCATGAGAACCACAAGTAAACGGCCAGTCTGGTTTCTGCTTGTCGTGGGGCTTGGACTTGTGGCGTGTTCGAATGCGCCCTCTTCCCGGACTGGTTCGGTTGCTAGGCCAGCGCAGGACCATCAGGCTCTGGAGCAATTGGAGCCTCGGGAAGAACAAGAGCTTCGAGATATCGTGCACGCAGAAAAGCTGGATGGCATGCAGTGGCCAAATTTCGCCGACCACGTTTCTTCCGTACGGGAGTTTTACGAAGAAACCAGTTACAGGCTGGCATGGAGTCACAATGGCAAGCCAACGCCGCAAGCTCTTGAACTTATTCGTATTCTTGAGGAGGCGGAATCAAAGGGCCTCGACAGCAAGGATTATGATGGGTCGCGGTGGCCCGATCGTCTCAAAGCGCTGCAATCCGAAAATGGACCACAGGAATCCGCGAAGATTAGGTTCGATGTAGCCCTGACGGTATCGGGTGCAAGGTATGTTTCTGACCTGCACCTCGGAAAAGTAGACCCGGAGAATCTGCACAAGGATTTCGATGTCGAACGCGAACATCATGATGCGGGCGCCTTCCTCCGAACAAACGTAATCGGTGCACAAAATGTGCAGGATGCTTTGACCCAGGTGGAATGCCCCTATCCTGGTTATCGGCGCGACGTGATCGCGCTCCAGAAATATCTTACGATGGAAAAGGCAGAAGTACTCGATCCGCTACCGCAGGTGCACAAACCGATTGTACTCGGCCAGGCCTACGATGGCGTTGGGAAGTTAGTACGGCGCTTGCAATTTCTTGGTGACCTGCCGGTGTCAGTCACAGTGCCGGCCGACCTGATTTATTCAAAGGAAATCACAGAAGGGGTAAAGCTTTTTCAGACGCACCACGGGATCGAAGCTGATGGCAAACTGGAACCACAAACGATTGCCGAGATCAATCAGCCGATCAGCCATCGAGTGGAGCAGTTGCGTTTGTCTCTTGAGCGTTGGCGCTGGTTGCCGCACGATTATCCAGAACCGCCGATTGTGGTGAACATTCCTGAGTTCAAACTGCGGGCGGGAGATTTGCCCGAAAAACCCACATTATTTATTTCCGTAGTCGTGGGGAAGGCCATGCGAACTCAGACACCCGTGCTGGAAGAGGACATGAGATATGTCGTGTTCTGGCCCTATTGGAACGTGCCACCCGGGATCGTTCGAGGCGAACTGATCCCGAAAATTACCAAGAACAGGGGGTACGTACAGGGAAATGGCTATGAAATCGTGACCCTCGACGGACAGGTTGTCACCGATGGTTCGGTTAGCGACGAGGTATTGGCAAGGTTGCGCGCTGGAAAGTTGACGATCCGGCAGAAGCCTGGTCCGAAAAACGCCTTGGGCCTCGTGAAGTTCATTTTTCCCAACGACAACAATGTATATTTGCACTCTACCCCTGCCCAGTCACTCTTCAGCAGAACCCGGCGTGACTTCAGTCATGGATGTATCCGTGTCGAGGATCCCACAGCACTGGCGGAGTGGGTGCTACGAAATAATTCAGGGTGGACAAAACAGCGGATTGCAGAAGCATTTGCAGCCGGAAAAGAACAGCAGGTGAATCTTGCTCGTACGATTCCAGTTCTTATTGTCTATGCTACCGCTGTGACAGAAGAAGACGGGCAGGTGTTTTTCTTCCCGGACATCTACGGTCACGATAGAGCCCTAGCGAGGCTTGAAGCACAGGCTTACGCCTCAAGCAAGTGAGTTATATCGGGGTTGAGGGGTTCTTCGGAATTCTGATCTGGTATCCCGCGTTAACCAAATTGGCTGTAAGACCTGTGAATTCGTTCTCCGTGACTGCAATGGCCTCCGGGTCGCTCTGCAGGAAAAGCCACTCCGCATTCTTGCGATACTGCTTAACGTTCGGGAGATCTGGTTACCCAGGGACGACATTCGCAAAGAACTCTGGCCCGATGAGTTTCCTTCAACCAAGGCGATATGACTCACCATGGCCGTTCTCCGGTGTCCAGGTATTCACGCCAGTCTGAATGTTTTCATTGAAAAGAGCCGATCGGAAGGCGTCGTCCGATAGAGGCATGATGTCACTGACCGCTGCTATCACGTGTCTCGGGCTCGACATAAAATGCCGCCCGGCCCGCGTCAATCGCATGCATCGGCGGGAGATCTTCTCGCTGCTTCTTTCCTTCGCGCGAGATGAAAATACGCGATCACGTTTAGCGAATTGATAAATACCGCGATCACATTCCATACGATCACCGGTCGTGACGCAATTAGCAAGCCATAATAGACCCAGAGGATCTGGAAAACACCCATAATGGCCACCATCCTTGGGTTCATACCGGCGCTTGACTGACGCCTGTGCATTGCAATCAACTCCGGCATGGCCGCAAAG
>JASHQK010000112.1 GCA_030039195.1 Candidatus Sulfotelmatobacter sp. | reverse complement strand
TCCATCCCGAGCAAGACCTCTTGCTCGGGATCTGCGTCACGGCAGCAAAGCTTGGAAACAGCAGGAGCCCGCAAATGGAAGGTCTGACTCGTCTTGTCTCGGAATCGCTGGTGCGGCACGGTCTTGACCGTCCGGTCGACTACCGCCGTTTGCGCTGGTCGCGCTGGTTCCGCTGCGAATCTCATCACAGCCTGCTCTTGGTGCCCAGCAAGCCCGGTGTTTTCGCCCTGGCAGAAGAAATCGCGAACTTCAACCCCGGAAAGGAATGTGTAGGGGCGGACGCACTGGTCCCGGGGTCCCCAGCGCGGGCCGGTTTTGCACGCGACGGGGTGATCGTCCGGCCGGCCGAGCGCAGCGAGGCGCCTGGGGAAGAGCGGCGGTTTAGCCCCGCGTCCAGCGAACAAACCGGAGCTGCAGTTTCAGCCGCTGAGACCCGCCGCATGCTCGCGGTCACGCATTTCTTCGAAGATGACGACATGGCCTTCGTCCTCGATCGCATGCTGACCAGGGAAAATCCCTTGCGCCGATTCCTGAACTCCGGCCGCTGCTTTATCCGCTTCGTGATCATTGAAGACCGCTTCCAGCGCCGCCAGATCCACGGCGCGCTCACGCAGTGGCTGAACGATTCCGCCGAAAAAGCCAGCGGCATCGGATCGCACTTCGCGGCTTCTTTAGAGCTAACTCCTGCGACGGAATACATTCCGCCGATGGTTGCGACCCGATCACCATAAAGATGTGCTGAGCGGCATAGATAAAGGGGGGTGCCCTATGTCTCGCCGGTTTTGCGAGACATGAGAACGTTCGCAAGCCCCCCGGAAGGACGAAAGAAAAGTAGCAAATCGCAGTCCCGATTCCCCGTCCGCTGGCCGGAACGCCGAATCGATGGTACTACGCATAGAATCTAATTAAGGGAGAACCGCATGCCCGAATCCAAAACCGTAACCGCAGCAGCCGCCAATTCTGCCACTCCGTCGAAGGTCGCTTCCGACAAGGCTGGTTCCGAGCCTCAGAAAGGTTCCGAGGTTCATAAGAAGAAGGCCCCGGGCCTGTCCTTTCGCCGCTTGTTCACCAAGCCGGGCGTGTCTCCCTATGACGAAGTCGAGTGGGAACTGCGCACCGCTCAGATCACCGACTCGCACGGTGGAGTGATCTTCGAGCAGAAAGACGTCGAGGTCCCGAAAGACTGGTCGATGACCGCGACCAACATCGTCGCCAGCAAATATCTCCATGGACGCCTCGAGACTCCCGAGCGTGAAACCGGAGTCCGCCAACTCGTCGCCCGCGTCGCCGAGACAATTCGCGACTGGGGATTGGCCCAGGGCCATTTCAAAACTCCCGAAGACGGCGCAACTTTCCACGACGAACTCGTCCATATCCTCGTCCGTCAATACGCGGCCTTCAACTCGCCCGTCTGGTTCAACGTAGGATGCGACCGCATCGAGCCGAATTCCGACGGCCGCAACTGGCACTGGAACCCGCAAACGCAGCAAGTCGAATTCGGCGTCACCGGATATTCCAAGCCGCAGTGCTCGGCCTGCTTCATCAACTCGGTCAAAGATTCCCTCGACTCGATTCTCACTCTCGCCAAGACCGAAGGCATGCTCTTCAAGTGGGGATCGGGCACGGGCACGAATCTTTCTCCGCTGCGTTCCTCGACCGAAGGCCTGAGCGGCGGCGGCACGGCCAGCGGTCCGCTCAGCTTTATGAAAGGATTCGACGCCTTCGCCGGCGTGATCAAATCCGGCGGTAAGACGCGACGTGCGGCCAAGATGGTCATTCTCAACGTCGACCATCCCGATATCGTCGACTTCATCGAGTGCAAGATGAAGGAAGAAGCCAAGGCGCACGCGCTCGTCGCCATGGGATACGACGGCTCGCATCCCGACTCCGACGCTTATTCTTCCATCTTCTTCCAGAACGCGAACAACTCCGTCCGCGTAACCGACGATTTCATGTACTCCGTCATCCGCGACACCGATTTCTCAACCAAGTCCGTCATCGATGGCCGCGTGATGCAGACCTTCAAAGCCAAAGAACTGCTGCACAAGATTTCGGAGGCCACCTGGCATTGCGGCGATCCCGGCATGCAGTACGACACCACAGTCAATCGTTGGCACACTTCGAAGAACACGGCGCGCATCAATGCTTCGAATCCCTGCAGCGAATACATGTTCCTCGACGATTCAGCCTGCAACCTCGCCAGCCTGAATCTGCTGAAATTCGCGCCCAACGGCACGTTTGACGTCGAGGCATATCGCCACGCGGTCGACATTCTGATCACTGCGCAGGAAATCATCGTCGACAACGCCGGATATCCCACCGAGCAGATCATGCGCAACTCGCATGACTATCGCCCGCTCGGCTTGGGCTACGCCAATCTAGGCGCGCTATTGATGGCTGCAGGCCTGCCCTACGATTCCGATGCCGGACGCGATTACGCCGCCTGCGTAACCGCCATCATGTGCGGCGAAGCCTATCTGCAGAGTTCGCGCATCGCGGAATCCTGCGAGCCGCTGGCACCGGCAACGGAAGCGACGAAGAAAACTCTCGCCGAAACGAATCTCGGATCGAACACGATGCCCGGCGCAGCTTGCCCCGGCTGGTACATCAACCGCGAGCCATTCCTCGACGTCATCCGCATGCACCGCGCCTCGGTCAATGCGATCGGAACCAGCAATGGTCATGTGGGGACGGCCGCCCTCGATAGCCTGCCCCGAGCGCAGTCGAGGGGTCCGGCGGAGCGCAGCTCCGCAGCCTCCCAGCTGCCGGAATTGATCGAAGCCTCCAAGGCTTCCTGGGACGAAGCTCTCGCCCACGGCGAAAAATTCGGCTATCGCAACTCGCAAGTCACCGTTCTCGCGCCCACCGGCACGATCGGTTTCATGATGGATTGCGACACCACCGGCATCGAGCCCGACCTTGCGCTGGTGAAATACAAGAAGCTGGTCGGCGGCGGCATGATCAAAATCGTCAACAACACCGTGCCCACCGCGCTGTTCAAGCTCGGATACACGCACGAGCAGACCGACGCCATCGTCAGCTACATTGACGCCACCGGCACCATCGAAGGCGCGCCGCACGTTAAAGATGATCACCTCGCCGTCTTCGATTGCTCCTTCAAGCCGGCCAAAGGCACGCGCTCGATCCACTACATGGGACATCTCCGCATGATGGCCGCGGCCCAGCCCTTCATTTCTGGAGCGATCTCGAAGACCGTCAATCTTCCCGAGAACGCTACGATCGAAGACATCAGCGAAGCGTACATTCAAGCCTGGAAGCTCGGACTGAAAGCAGTGGCGATTTATCGCGACGGCTCTAAGAAAGCGCAGCCGCTAAGCGCCGCCGGCACAAAGACCGCGCAGGCTGGCAATGTAGGGACAGCCGCCCCGGCTGCCCATGAAGAAGAAGATCTCAATGCTCCGCCGCGCGCCGTCCGGCACAAGCTTCAGGAGGAGCGCGCCTCGATCACGCACAAATTCAAGGTCGGAGATCACGAGGGCTACATCACCGTCGGCCTCTATCCCAACGGAGAGCCCGGCGAACTTTTCATCACGATGGCGAAGGAGGGATCGACCGTCAGCGGCCTGGTTGACAGCTTCGCGCTTGCGGTCTC
>JASHQK010000111.1 GCA_030039195.1 Candidatus Sulfotelmatobacter sp. | reverse complement strand
CTGGAGCAAATCATTTCGGCCGCAGATTTTCGCGATCACTATGAAGTCGCGCTTGTTTTCTCGACCAAGTATGAACCGCAACATTCGCTGCTCGAGCGCTGGATGATGTCAGGGAACAGAACTGGACGGCGTGCGCGCGTGTTCGCAAGATGGCAAGCCTGGAAGAGTCAATTCTTTGGCTATCATCGCGATTTGCCGGCCAAAGCTGCGGCGCAGATCCTGGGCGGTACGATCGTGTTTTCAGAGGAGCGCAGGGGCCAGTGGGTGGCGGTGATTGAGATGGCGCGCCTCGAGGAGGCTTTCATGCCGGGGAGTATTCCAGATTCACAAAACCACTAAAGGACACGAAGGATCACGAAGGTGTAGACTGCTCTGCTTCGTGCCCCTTGTGGTTGATCAGGGATCCCCTTCATGCCCCGCTCGCTTAGTTCGACATATCACTGTAGCATCACATGGCACGAGTGGGTCTTGATCACCAGCCAGACTCGACGTCGCGGCTCGAGCCGGAGAGAATCGCGAGCCGCCAGCGTGAGATGAACTTCGATTTCCGCGCCAATACTCACCTCCCCGGAATTTGTCCCGTCACAGCTAACGTGTGCCGCCACGATTACATCGCGTTGTTCCAGCGACTTGATTTGTCCGGGAATCAGATTGCGCGCGCTCAGTCCCTGGGGCAGGGAAGTCGCGAGGAGAATATCGCCGGCGCGAATGCCAACGCGCAGCATGGATCCAACATCGGCATGAACCAGCGGGGTTTCAAGAAAAACTCCCGCATTGCCGTCGGCCGCCTTGATCCGGCAGGTCATGCTGCCTTGCTCGGGATGCACAGCTTCTACGGTCGCATCGAAAATATTCTCGAATCCCGCCAGCTGGGCAACCGTCTCCTGCCGGGGCGCGTTCATGACTTCGTGCGCCGTGCCTTGAGCGACGATGCGTCCACGATCGAGTACGATCACGCGCTCGCCCAGGGCAAAGACTTCTTCGCGGCTGTGCGTGACGTAAAGAATGGGGATGCGGTGTGTGTGATTCCACTCGCGCAGGTCTTCGATAATTCTTGATTTGGTCGGAGCATCGAGCGCCGAAAGCGGCTCGTCGAGCAGCAGCACGGCCGGATCTGTCACGAGCGTGCGCACTAAAGCTACCCGCTGGCTTTCACCGCCAGAAATTTCTCGCGCCGATCGCCTCCCGAGATGCTCGATCCGGAACATCTGAAGAATCGACCGAATGCGGTCAGAGCGCTGGGCGCGCCGCAGGTTTCCGAGTCCATACGCGATGTTCTGTTCAACCGTCAGATGGGGAAATAACGCAAGGCTCTGAAAGACATATCCGATATGGCGCTTTGCGACCGGCAGATCGATTCCTGCGGCCGCGTCGTACAAAACACGATCGGCAATTTGAATGCGTCCTTCGCCAGGTTTGAGCAATCCGGCGGCGCAGTCAAGCAGCGTGGTTTTGCCGGCGCCCGAAGCGCCAAAAAGAATGGTGAATCCCGGAGCAGCCTGGAAGTCGACATCGAGAACGAAGGAACCCGCTTGATTGCGAACCCGGGCCTGGAGGCAAGGATGACCAACTGCAGCCTCCGCCAACACGGTCGTTTCTCGATCTTCTTTCGTTTGAGGTCGTGAGATCGTGCTGGTTGTAGGAGATGTGCCTGGATCGCTCATCGCAGGGTTCATTCTACGGGTTTTACCGCCCACGCTTTTCGATTCGTGCCATAGACGATCGCCAGTAGAGCAAAGCAGATTACAAGCAGCAGCAGAGCGGTCGCGTTCGCGCCAGAGTAATCGGAGGCCTGTACTCGATCATAGATGTCGATCGAAACCGTCCGCGTGACGCCGGGAATGTTGCCGCCGACCATGAGCACGACCCCGAACTCTCCCATGGTGTGCGCGAAACTCAAAGCCGCACCAGTAATGAGACCGGGGACCGACAGCGGCACCAGGACGCGGAGAAAGGTACGCAGCGAAGATGCGCCCAAAGTAGCCGACGCGGCAATCAGCTTGCGGTCGACGGCGGCGAATGAAGCCGCAAATGGCTGCACCGCAAACGGCAGGCTGTAAAGAATCGATCCAATTACGAGTCCCCAGAACGTAAACGCCAGGGTGTGGCCGGTCAGCGCAATCCACGAGCGCCCGAGCGGACTGCGCGGTCCCAGCGCGACCAGAACATAGAAGCCGAGCACGGTGGGCGGAAGAACGATCGGCATCGCCACGAGGGCTTCGACAAGGAACTTCCACCGCCAGCGGGAAAAGGCAATCCAGTAGGCGATCGGCAATCCGATCACGAACAGCGCCCCCGACACGATCACGGCCAACTGCAGCGTAAGCCAGAATGCCTGCCAGTTAATCGCCATAGAAAAGTGCAGCTCCGCAATGTCAGTTTCTCATGCCGAAATAATTTTCGGATACGCTTACGGCTGCGCAAATCCATATTTGCGAAGCAGTTCTCGGGTTTCTCCTGTCTTCAGGTATGCGAGAAACGCCACTGTATCTTTTTTGTGTTGCGAATGCGAGAGGTCACTATTCCCAGTGCCCGCGGCGGACAGTCAAAGGCTGGGGCGATCCAATACTTGCCTAGCCCGGCTCAGAGCTCCTTCGCGCAACTTGGCTCGTCGCGCGCGTAATTCGTCGTTCCCAAAGTGGGCCAACATTTCTTGCAAAACTCCGGTTTTACATTGATTCACCGTCATCTGCTTCCCATACTTTCCTGTGAGTGCTACTTTCATGCCAATTCGTCATAGTTGCAAGTTCTTTTGCGTTGTCCTATGCATTCCTGTTTGGATCGCCGCCACACCGATTGTCAAAGCTCAAAAAGCATCAGAAGTTTCTTCCCAGAACACCGGTCGCGATTCCAAAGTCAGCCACATTCAGCGGCAGAATCGATGGTTCTACACCGGACGCATTCTTGCAGGCAAGAATGCAGCGCAACTGCGGCAGCGTGCGTATGATCTGAAACTCAAGATGCGCGCGCAGCGGGCGGCAGCGCTGGCCGCCACCCCAAGGGGCGAAGCCACGCCGCAGTCCACGACTCCCTGGACGCCGCTTGGTCCAGTCCCCCTCGCCTCTGACGCCAGCGGCAACGGTACGCAGGATTATCACCAGGTCGCCGGACGCGCAACTGCCGTTGCCATCGATCCTGCCGATCCCACCGGCAATACTGTGTACATCGGCGGGGCGCAAGCCGGAGTGTGGAAGTCTACCAATGCTGAAGATAGCAATGCTAACGATGTTACGTGGACCCCGCTGACCGACGATCAGGCCACACTCTCAATCGGCGCGCTTGCCATCCAGCCGGGAAACAGCAATCCTGCCAATTCCGTAATTCTCGCCGCTACCGGCGAAGCCGACAACGCCGGCGACTCATATTTTGGATTGGGCATTCTGCGCTCCAGCAATGCCGGTAGCTCGTGGAACTTGATCTCGACTGCGAACAGCGGCGCACTGTCATTCGCCGGTCTGGGTGGAACTCGCATGGCCTTCAGCACGGCCACGTCGCAGATGAATACGGTCGTTGCTGCCATGGCAACTTCGTCGGAAGGGATAGTTTCGGGTGCGGTCTCGTCCAACACCATGCCTGGACTATATACCTCGCTCGATGCCGGCCAGACCTGGAACTACGACGCGATTTCTGATCCCGGCGGCGCGACCGATGCG
>JASHQK010000110.1 GCA_030039195.1 Candidatus Sulfotelmatobacter sp. | reverse complement strand
CTGTACAAGAGAAGAACTGCACGGCGAAGCGAATCTCCGGCGGAAGCGCTCAACTTCACCTTCAGTGCTTCATCTTTCGACGGTTGGTCATCTAGAAAGTGAACCGGGCGTCAAGTTGAACCTGACTCTGACGAGGCCCATTTCGCCAGTTTCGTGCACAAAACAACGAAGGGCACCGTCTGGCGGGTGCCCGAAGTGCTTCAAAAGGTTTGGTTGCGGGGGTGGATTTGAACCACCGACCTTTGGGTTATGAGCCCAACGAGCTACCAGACTGCTCCACCCCGCAGAGCGATCATAGCAATCGAGGCCGGACGCGTCAAACGGCATTGGATCGGGAGTACCGTCCGACAGGTCATCCTCGGACCGTAGGCGGATCGATCGGCTTCCGGCTGCCGCGCCGCTGAAGAAGCACAGTCCACAGGGACGCGCGAAAGAAAACGGCATCGCTTTGCCGTGCTCGAGTATCTAAGGGATGGGTCAGGTCTGTTTCGATCCCTGCAGTTCGGGAACTCACCCACAAAACTTCAGACAGGAGGTCACACGTGCCCCGTAAAGAGACTTTCAATTCACGCGAATCCGTGGTTAGCGCCCAACCGCGCATACATCAGAGCGCACCGCCCATTCAGGCCTATGGAACGGTTTCGCATGCGCTGCCACTGGAACTGGAAGAGCCGGTAAGACTCGAAATGACTGAGCAACTCAATCTGTTGCTTGCGGATTCGATGACCTTGCGTGATCTGTATAAGAAGTCGCACTGGCAAGTCGCCGGGCCCACTTTCTATCAGTTGCATCTTTTGTTCGACAAGCATTTTTCGGAGCAGGTAGAGATTGTCGACGAGATTGCGGAGCGGATCCAGTTGCTCGGCGGCGTTTCGCTGGCGATGGCGCATGACGTTGCCGAAACCACGCGTATTCCGCGGCCTCCGCGCGATCGCGAAGAAGTTCCGGTACAGATCTCGCGCTTGCTGGACGCGCATCAGATCGTTATTGGTCATTGCCGCCAACTGGCGCGCCGAGCGGTTGAAGTCGGCGACGACGGTACAAATGATCTGGTCATCAGCGATGTTCTACGGCCGAACGAGCTGCAGGTGTGGTTTCTGAGTGAGCACCTGGTGGCGGTCCCGCTGGCGGTCGCGGATGGTTCCGGAATGCGAAAGGCAGGTTGAGCGGAGGGTAGACAGAGCTCTTTTTGTCAGTTTCCCTGAATCGTCTTCGTGGACCAGACGGGGATTTCGCGAGCGCTAAGCTCGCGTTTTTTTCGCATCGAGGTTTTCGCGGCACGTTTCCAAGCGCGGCGCGCTTCGATTACCATGGACTGCGTTTCTTACGCGCCCAGAACATGCCGAACCGGGACTGGCTCGAACAGATCCTCTCTTCCTACAACGAAGGCGCACCACTCGCCGAGGCCTCGACCATTCCTGCTTCGTGGTACGTCGATCCACGGATCGCGGAACTGGAAAGACTGAACGTTTTTGGCCGGACTTGGCAACTTGTGGCGCGAACGGACCAGTTGAGCCAGGCCGGCGAGTTTGTCAGGGCACAGATCGCGGGTGAGCCTGTCGTCGTGATTCGCGGCAATGATGGCGTGCTGCGCGGGTTTTTCAATGTCTGCCGCCATCATGCAGCAGCGGTGGTGACCGAAGCATGCGGTCAGGCTTCGATTCTGCAATGTCCGTATCATGGGTGGAAATATGGGCTGGACGGATCGCTGAAAGGCATGCCGGAATTTGAAGGCGTGCAGAAATTCGATCGCAGCGAGAACGGACTGCTTCCCGTACGAGTCGAGACTTGGGAGTGCTTTATTTTTGTGAATCTCGATTCCCAGGCTTCGCCGCTCAGGGATTTCCTTGGCCGGCTTGTTGCGCGGGTTGCATCTTTGGGAATCAGCCAACTTCATTATTTTGACCGCAGAACATACGACATCCAGTGCAACTGGAAGGTTTTTGTCGATAATTATCTTGACGGGGGCTATCACGTACCATACCTGCACAAAGGCTTGAGTTCTGTGCTCGATTACCGGCAATACACGATCGAGTGTGAGGGCCGCTATTGTTTACAGTCGAGTCCCATGGTCGCATCGGACGAAGATGCAGCGACGGCGGCCACGCGCAAAGGAGATCGTGCCTGGTATTTCTGGCAATATCCGAACCTGATGATCAACTGCTACGAGGGATACATGGACACGAACTATGTGATCCCTATCGATACCGATCGTTGCCGCGTGATTTTTGATTTTTATTTCGGCGATGTCAGCGAATCGCGCCGCGAGCATAATGCGCAATCGGTCGAGGTGGGCAATCGCGTGCAGGATGAAGATCTCGGCATCTGCGAAGATGTGCAGCGCGGGCTGAAGTCGCGGGCTTATGGCGCGGGACGGCTCTCGGTGCGGCGCGAAGCTGGCGAGCATTTGTTTCATCGCTTGCTGGCAGCGGATCTGAAAGATAAGTCCCACGCGAACTGTGGTTGAGCCCTCGGGAGATTATTCCTGCGACTCCTGCTCGCGGCGCATCGCCCGCAAATCGATTCCCAATTGTTCGGCCTTCTTATAAAGATGACTGCGCTCGAGGCCGAGCGCCTTCGCGGCGAGACTCATGTTGTGATGGCTGCGCTTCAGCTCATTCAGGATCGTTTCGCGCTCGAAAGACTGCACACGCTCGGCCAGGGGACCGGAAGAAGCCGTGGGTGCTGCGGAAGAAATCGAAGAGCTTTTGGGCAGAGCCGCTTCCACAGTCGTAAGATCGACTTGGCCGTCGGCCGCGAGGAGCATGAGGCGCTCCACCATGTTGCGCAGCTCACGAACGTTGCCCGGCCAGGAATGCGACTGGAGCCGTTCTAGCGCATCGGTGGAGAAGGGAACTGGTTTCCATCCATTTTGGCGACAAACCTGGGCAGCAAAATGCTCGACCAAAGCAGGAATGTCCTCGCGGCGATCCCGCAACGGCGGCAGCCGCAAGGGAAAGACGTAGATTCGGTGAAATAAATCCTGGCGAAACTTTTGCTCACGCACGCGCGCTTCCAGATCGCGGTGTGTTGCAACTACGACGCGCGCATTGACTGAGACTGGTTTCGACCCGCCGACTCGCTCGACTTCACCTTCTTCCAGCACGCGCAGCAGCTTCGCCTGCATGTTCAGTGGCATATCGCCGATTTCGTCGAGAAAAATTGTCCCCTGATCGGCCTGCTCAAATTTTCCGATATGCCGTCCGGAAGCGCCGGTGAACGATCCTTTTTCGTGACCGAAAAGTTCGGACTCAATCAGTTCCGCCGGAACCGCGGCGCAGTTCAGCGTGATGAAAGGGCCGGCCGATCGCGAACTCCGTTCATGGATGGTTCGCGCGACCAGTTCCTTTCCCGTGCCGGTTTCGCCCAGAATGCAAACCCGCGATTCGGTGGGCGCGACGCGCTCCACCTGCGCCATTACCAGGCGCATGGCGTCACCGGCCCACACGATCTCGTGTCCGCCGAGGCGCTGGCGCAATTGCCGGTTCTCGCTTTCGAGGCGCTGCAGTTTGAGCGCGTTCTCGACAGTGAGGAGGAGCTTGTCGGAAGAGATCGGCTTCTCCAGAAAATCAAGCGCGCCGAGTCGAGTGGCCCGCACCGCCATCTCGATATGTGCTTGTCCCGACATCATGACAACGGGCGCAGAGACACCGGCCTTCCTC
>JASHQK010000109.1 GCA_030039195.1 Candidatus Sulfotelmatobacter sp. | reverse complement strand
ATTAATTCTGGCTGATTAAGAGCCAATGTTAGCAGCGAGGGGGGCAGTACTAGACACACCTTAGTAACGAACGGCATCTAGGGCCTTTCCAGAAGTCTTCCGCGAGTCCCGCTACTGCCTGACCAGAAGTAGCGCGCGCAGACGCTGTTTTGGACGGGTGCCCGGCCTTTTGATCCACTGACATCTACCATACCGTGGGAGCTCCATCCTCTCGCGTTTTGTGCGAAAGGGTGGGTCGCAGGAAGCTCAACTTAACCTTGAAGGGAAGTCATAAGGAAGAGAATCGAACGGAGTATAGGTCCGTGGCACCCAGCCTTGCAAAGAACGAAAGAGTATGCCCCGAGCGTAGTCGAAGGGATGGGGCACCCTCTGTCGTGGTGATCCCAAGCAAAGGGTGGGCGCCCGCCCTTCGCCTAAGCGCGAGGCTCGCTGTGCTACCGTGGCCACAGGTACGCGAACGAGACTAGTTCGAGGATCGGTCCATGTTACGCAAACTAGGCCTGGCAATTTCCGATTTCGTCGCAATCATTTACATCCTTTCGTTTGTGGTGCCTCTTCTCTATTGTCTCCCAAATTGCGAGGGGCCGGGGCTCGATGCTTTTCTGCCGGCCGCCGCTCTCACCCCATTTGGCGCAATCGCCTCAGCTTTCTCATTGCGCAACTGCGTGCAAAACATCAGAAAGAAAAAGCCATCGTCCTGGCTTTTCTGGCCTCTGGCGATTATTTTCGGGATTGTACTTGCCGGTGTGATCATGATGTTCGTGCTCGTGGTTTATCTCGATGTCACTGGAAACTTTGGATTATTTCATCGTTCAGTTCGGCATTAGTCGACGCCCACAAACTCGGGATGTAGACTTGCGGCAATTTGCGATCGTCAAAGCTCGCGAGGCCACCGCATGACGGATTCGATCGAAGTGATCGTGCAGGATCTTCGTTACGCCGGTCGTGGACTGAGAAAGAGTCCCGGTTTCACTCTCACTGCGGTCCTCACGTTGGCGATCGGAATCGGCGCCACCACGGCGGTGTTTAGCGTCATCAACGGCGTGCTGCTGCGCCCGCTTCCTTATCCTGATTCCGACCGGCTCGTCGCCGTGTCGAACGTCTTCCTTCGCGATCCACAGGGTCGCTGGGGGCCGGTGTCGGGGACAGACATCGCCCACTGGCGAGCTGACAACCAGGTTTTCGATCAACTGGAGTTCGTTTCCCACCCCGATATCGTGGCCATGTCGAGCGCTGGATCGGGCGAGCGGGTCGCCGTGCAGCACATGACAGCGCAGTTGCTGCCGCTGCTCGGAATCAGGTCATTCTTAGGCAGCATTCCGAGCGACGACATCACCGAGCAGCGCGGATCGCTGAATGTCCTTATCAGCTACGAGTTCTGGCAGCGCCACTTCGGCGGCAATCCTAAAATTCTTGGCCAGCGAATCTTCGTCGATACCTGGTCGTCCACCATCGTTGGCGTTCTGGAGCCCGGCTTTGATTTGTTCGGCACCGGGGTTCCGGAAATCTATGAAATCGATGGGCTGCCCAACCCCTCCGAGTCCGGCATCAAGGATGTGCGGTGGGTCAATGGCGTCGGCAGGCTGAAGCGCGGCGTTTCGATTGAGCAGGCGCAGGCGGCGATGGCCGTGACGCAGCGGCACTTAGCGCAAATCTTCCCCGAGACATACAAGGATGTCGGAGTCCGGGTCGATCCTTTGCAGAAACGGCTGTTTGGCCACTGGGCGGGCGTCTACTACCCTCTGTTTGGAATCGTGGCTCTCGTTTTACTGATTGCCTGCGTCAATGTCGCCAATCTTCTGCTGGTTCGCGGAGATGGAAGGCGAAAAGAAATTGGTGTGCGCGTAGCGCTGGGTGCAAACAAAAGAACGTTGATCCGGCAATTGCTCACCGAGAGCATTTTGATTTCGCTGATCGGAGGACTGCTGGGTCTGCTCCTTTCTTTTCTCGGCGTCAAGATCTTCAATGTGTGGGCCCCATTCTGGTTTCCCCGCCAAACCGGGACAGTTGTCGATTCCCGCGTTTTGCTGTTCACTCTCCTCACCTGCGTTCTGACCGGAATCGCCTTCGGGCTGATCCCCGCTTATCGCGCCGTGAGAACGAATATCAAGGAATGTCTGCAGGAAGGCGCACGCAGCACGGCGACGATTTCGCGTCATCGCACGCGCAACACGCTGGTGGTAACCGAGATTGCGCTATCGCTGGTGTTGCTCGTCTTTGCCGGACTGATGATCAACACGCTGACGCGCATTCTGCGGACTTCCCCGGGCTTCGCTCCCGAGCATCTGCTGACTGCGCAGGTTCGCCTCACCGGAGATAAATACATCAATTCGGCTCCGCCAACGGATCCCGACTTCAATCTGATTCTGCCGCCGGTGGGGCAGTTCTGCGATCGAGTCCTCGATCGCTTCCGTAGCACGCCAGGCGTTGAAGATGTCGCACTAATCGACTGGCTCCCGCTGCTGGATGGCGCTGGTGACAGCATGCAATATGCCTCGCCGGGCTTCACGATTGCCGGCCAGAGCGC
>JASHQK010000108.1 GCA_030039195.1 Candidatus Sulfotelmatobacter sp. | reverse complement strand
TCATGATGGACGCCCGCCGCCAGGGTGAAGGTCGTTCCCGCCGGACAGGCGCTTACCAGAGCCTGAAGGTTGTCATTCGGCTTTACCGTAGCCGGATTGCCTGGGCATCGGACGGCCATCGCCGCGCCGGGCAGGACGAGAAGTACCACGCCAGCAGCCGCGCAGCGAGATGAAATGGCAGACCACCCGCAGGTTCTTACGAAAGTTGCCGGCCGATGCCATCGGTCGGACCATGCACGCACCAGCCGCGCAGCGGAGGGGCGCGAAAGCCCGGCACGCAAGTATCGGGACAACGAAAATAGAGAGAACCGAGTCCGCCGTAGCGGAAGGCACAAGGTTCGCATCAAGGTCGATCTATGCTGGATTTTCATCATGGCGATATTCTGAGACACTGCGGGATAGGTTTTCAAACCCGGAAGTTCTGTAAAAGTCGCCGCTTCCCCAAAAGATACCCTGTGATTTGACTCGGGCGGGGGTTCTGTTTCGCAGAGCGAAGCGGAAGCGCAGTGGAAGGATCCCGTACTCGCATGCAGCCACCGGGTCGCAGGCACGATGAGCATGAGGTCGTTGAACGGAAAAAAAGGGCCGCACTCAGGAATTCATTGCCGGAGTAATCCGCAATGAACTCTGAATGCGGCCCCTTGATATGGCCGAAGCTGAGAGTTGCTAGAGGCCGCTGGTCAGCAGCGAGGCCGTTCCCTCATTGGATGTTGATACTATAGCTCCAGCCGCTGCCGCCAGTCCCGCCGGTGCCGCAGTTGCTATACCCATTGCAACTTCCGCCCGCGCCGCCGCTTAGGTTGATGGTACCCGTGTTTGCGGTGAAGTTTACGGCAGCAAGGATCACGTAGCCCGCTCCGCCTCCGCCTCCGGCGCCAGTATTGTTGGCGGTTGCGTTGCCGCCGGCACCGCCGCTCACGTCAATCGTGCCCGTGAAATCAATCGTATTGCAGATGAAGATGATCGGTGTGCCACCGTTGCCGCCGAATCCGCCGCCGGAACCGCCGTTTCCACCAGCACCGCCGCCGCCGGGCCATGAGCTGCCATTCGCCAGGAACGCCCGATACTGGTTGAGGTAGGCAGAAGTCGCAGTCTGGCCGTTCCCGCCGCCGGCGCTGCCGCCGGGACCGCCATTGATGACAGGGATGCCTTGGATGACGACAGTCGTCCTCCCTGCAATTCCAGCGCCGGTCCCGCCGCCACCACCACCTCCTCCGCCACCGAAGTCCCCGTTACCGGTGATGCCACTGCCATAGGCTAGACTGCCATTGCCAATGACCGTTCCAGCAATCGTGCAGGTGCCGGTTGAACGAATAATCAGCGGCCCGTTGCCTCCGGCATTGACAACCGTTGCACCGGGAGCCACATAGAACGAGGTAAACCAAATCTCGTCGGTGATATTGCACCGGCCTGACGTGCAGTTGAATGGGTTGATTCCAAAGCCGAGAAACTTCAGCCAGGGGGGCGTTTGGCTGGTCTGCGAGACCGCCGTTACACTCATGCAGCTCACTGCAATAACCGCACTAACTGCGAACTGCATTAATTTTTTTTGAATCATCATGTTTCTCCAGGATTTGTGGTGCAGTTCCGAGCGGATGCCCGGCGTTACTCCCTATCTCAAACTCGTGACTGCTGCTGCGCATGCATCAGGCTGCTGCTGCTCAGCAGCTCTGTGTTCGTAGGCAATCAAGTTCATGCGAAACGGCCCGGCAGTACGAATTTCTGCCGAAGGAAACATCTCGCGCAAAGTGGCTGCCGAAACCAGGTTGAGGTGCTCCCATTGCCGCATATGCCCCAAGGAAAGCGCGACCACAGATTTCTGCAGCCGGTCCGGCAAAAAGTGATAGAAGGGTAAGTACGTGTGGGGATCGACAAGGAAGTGCCGGTTGGGCGTGGAGACGAAATATCCAACTCGCGCAACTCTCTGGATCTCGGATGCGAACTGATTCTGCTTTTCTCGATTTCCGACGTGCTCCAATACCGCATTGGAAAATACCCAGTCGAAGCTGCTGTCAGGATAGGGCAGGGCACAACCGTCAGCCACGTCAAATTCCACGTTCTGCGCCAGACGTCCGCCACACCTCGCATCCAGGTTGACCACCAATGCTTTGCCGAACGCGGACCGCAGACCATCAAACTCCCCACCGACGCCCGGGGCGCCGCCAACGTCAAGCAAGCTCATGGTTTCCGAAGGCTGCATTAACTCCAGCGCCCTTCGGCATCGCCCCTGTCGCAGGCGAGCGTGCAGCGGCCGCGTTACCCTCAGCACCAGTGCTCGGACCATGGCCACCCTTCCCCCTGCCACTACTGAATCGTCATGTACATACTGAAACCATTGCCTCCGTTGCCACCAGTGCCGCAGGTCGTAAAACCGTTGCAGCTCCCACCAACTCCGCCGCTAACGTTGATCGTTCCGGTTTTAGCGGTGTAAGTCTCAGCGGCCATGATCACGTATCCGCCGCCTCCGCCACCGCCAGCGCCTTTGCCATTGGCGGACGATGGTTGACCGTTGCCGCCGCTGGCATTGATGACCCCAGTGAAATCGATCGTGTCACAGATGAAAATGACCGGCGTACCGCCGTTGCCACCCAATCCGCCGGCAGAGCCGCCTTGGCCCCCGATCGCCCCACCGCCTGGCCAGGAACTGCCGGCGCTCAACAGCATCCGGTATTGTCCCTGGACCACTGATAGGGCTGTGCGTCCGTTACCGCCTCCCGCTGTACCTGGAGCGCCCCCATTCACGATAGGAATGCCTTGAACGACCACGGTCGTTTCGCCCCCAGTACCGGCCGCTGCGCCACCACCGCCACCCCCCCCGCCGCCGCCGAAGTCGCCGTGGCCCGGACTGCCGGGGCTTCCGACATTCGGGCTACTCTCAATCGTACCGGCAATCGTACACGTCCCCGTTGCACGGACAATCAACGGACCGAAGGTGTTATTCTGCAACACAGCTCCCGCCGAAAGAGTAAACGAGGTGTAGAAATTCTGTCCGCTCAGAAGGCAGGTTCCCGAAGTACAGGCATAACTGCTGGTTCCATTACCGAGCCAGGTGAGCCAGGACGGAGTAAGTACAGTCTGAGCTAACGTGCGACCTGGAAAACAGAGTGTCAGAATGGCAGCAAGGCTGACGATCGACAAACGCTTGGATATCATGGGGCCATCTCACCTTTTTGTTGGGGATTGTACAACTTACAAGCTACCCGCACACTACTTCAACGTCGCCTCAAGAGGTACCTCTATCGACGAAGAGTTAGAATGCGCTGTCTCCATGCAGTGGCGAATGTACTTATCCCACTCTGCATTCACATAAGGATGTCCCTTCCGCGATCGATACGCAACCAAGAAAGAGACAGGCGCATAACAAAACGCGAAAACGATGAACAAGTCCCAAAGCCGAAAAAGCTTGTATCGAAGTTGGTCAATCGCTTTTTCAAACAACGAAGGGACACACAACTCGGCGCCCTCCGAGAGCGGAAATTGCGGCCAGGAAACGTTTTTCTGCCGCCACCTTGCCTTGTAACGATCAATCTTGCGCTTCAGCTTAGGTGCAAGGACTTCATCATATTTCAGCGATGCGACGATCCGCTCCCCATTGACCATGGCGTTGTGCTCTGCCGCATGCACCGCTGTTCGATCCGCATTGCGCAGCGTCGCCATGGCGGGGTGGAAGGGAATATCCAGAAACTTGCAGATGCCGCGCATTACATCCGCAGTATTGGCGACCAAACTCTCATACTGAAGCTCATGAACTCCATTGCCTCGGCGAACCAGTAAGTCGCGCTGCTTGCCAAGTTGTTCATATCCAAGCAGCGCGCGGTGTGTCATTCCACTCTGACGAAAACGGAACGAGCCTTTGCGGGCGCGGATCATACTGCGGCAGACATCGGCAGGATCGCGCCAGATAATAATGAACCGGGCTTTAGGAAAGTATTCCGCAACCTTCACCAGCGTATCGTATTGATCGGGCGACTTATCACCCCATATCGACGCCGACTTATGACTCGCATACTCCTCGTATGCCAGCTGCGTCGCCGTGCAAACGTCTGCGACCTGCTCGGGTATCTTCGTAATGTCGATCTGATGGCGCTCTACGCTTTTATTCCACAAATTCCACCTTTTCAACCAACGCCACTTATTCGCCCTGCCGACAAACAAAGGCCACAATAAAGGCAGATCCGCTTCAAACATTAGCCCGATATCGGGATGCTGATTCAGCAGTACATGTAGCAGCGAAGTTCCCGAGCGTGGTACACCCACGACAAACAGGGGTCCGTCTTCCGATCGCCCTAGACCCGTTTGTGTTGAGTATCCGGACACGGCGCTTCCTCCTATAGCAAATTAGGGTTACTTCGAACCTTCGACAAACGCCTTATCGAAAACAACGCCCTCGGGTCCCAGTTTTAGCCACGGTCTTAACTGCGGTTGTTTCTTGATGCCAGCGACAAACTTGTTCCCCTGTGCACGCAGCAGCGGAAATAGGTTCAGGATAGATTGTGCAAACTGCAGCAGGCGTATAAAGTTTCTCGTGCCAACGATCTTCGTGATGGCGCCGATGCGTGTTTGCGCTCGAATCGCCAGCTCTGCCTCATTCACGTAGAAATCCCAATACGGATAGGCAAAAGCAGTGAATTCACGTTCCGCCAGGAAAGAGAATGCCGTCTTTCGTAATTCGTTGGCGTTCCACCGGTAGATGAAGTTCGGCACCTGCGTATCTTCGAGCCCGCCGGCTGTAAAACCATTGTCAACGACAGCGGGAATCTCATAGGGGAAGGAGAATCTTGCCTTAATGAGCATGCGCATTAGAAAAGAGTCGTTCGGTTCGAAAAAGATTACTTGTTTGCGCGCCACTCTAAGCATTTCGCACAGAGCTTTATGCGGCGAACGGCAGTGGTGCAAGACTGCATGGGCGAAGACGATATCAAAGGATTCATCGGGCAAGTCGATGGATCCGGCGTTTAAGATCAAATGCGACTTCGCATTGGGAATGGGGTAAGGGGAGACATTCGAGACAGTAATGTCCGTGAACCCCATCTGATCGAGTAATTCGAAGTCATCGCGACTAGCCCCAAGAACAAGAACGCTGTCAGCGCACCGTACCCCGCAGGCTTCCATAGCGCGGCGAAAAGCGGACATCAACTGTGTCCGATCTTTCCCTTTACTGGTCGTGGCTGCTGGTTCGAGAGGAGTGCTAACTACCGTTTCAGTCAAAACTGGATGTTCCGCGAGATTATTCTCCATTATCAAACTCCGGGAACCTGCCGCGCCGAAGCTGTTGCGTTTGTCCCTGCGCTATTGGAATGCAGTAACTTTTCGATGGTCGGCGCGAGATACATTGCTCCATGAACGCTCAGATGATTATCATCGGAATACAGCGGATGATCGTCTATCTCGACAAGACACGTGCTGGAATTGCACAAGGTCTCGTGCGGATACACCACAGGTACCGAATACTTGTCTGCGGCCAGTCGTAGTACGTGAAAGGCGCGCGCTTGGCGCTCAGTGAACTCGGCATAGGTAGGCGCAACATCGATCTGCTTTCCTGACAGGTAAGCGCGCGTTAGAGCAGTCGGCACATTAATACCGACCTCAGGTACGCTGGCAATGATGACAAGGTTCAGATCGAGCTGTCGCAGCTGTTTGAGTGTAGAGTCGACCAGCCCTGCAAATGTTGCGTAATCTTCCTCTTCATTCAAGTCGGGAGTAAGCAATGCGGGACCACCTAGTTCCTGCTTGTAGCGCTCAGCCTCCGCATACAATCCCCAGCGCGCGTGCAGCAATACGTTGTGGATGTGATGAGAGTTTATGTGCTCGAGCACTCGTTCGTTGAAACCACGGCAATCAACATCTTGATCGTATCGCTGCATGCCAAGAAGTGGGGCACAGGCTCCCTTGAACGCTACCCAGCCAGACAGCCCCTGCG
>JASHQK010000107.1 GCA_030039195.1 Candidatus Sulfotelmatobacter sp. | reverse complement strand
TGCTCGAGGACGCCGAGAGCTTTAATGGAACGTATGTCAACGGTCAACGCATCGGCAAGGTCGTATTGAAGGACGGGGACAGCGCCACAATCGGCAAGCACACTCTCGAATTTCGTGTCACTGCGGAGTATGGAATTCTCGACAGCTCGGTGCAAGTCCCGAAGGTCAGGCTGCCGCAACTCGACCGTACAGCATTCTTAGATACGGCAAAAGCGAAAGAACTGCTTGCGCAAGCCGCAGCAGCCGCCGCGTCCTCCGCCGGCCCGGTCGCGGCTCAGGCAACCGGCAATGCTCAAAGCCAGCCGCCAGTCAATCGCGCGCTCGCGGTCCATCAGACGGTTGGTACGCTGACGATCGTCAAAGGCCAAACCGACCGGCAGCACTACATTCTGACCAGTAAACTGACCTTGATCGGAAGATCAAAGATGGCCGGCATCCGGCTAAAGAAGTGGTTCGCTCCGCAAGTCGTGGCTTCGATCTTCCGAGACGAGGATGGCTACTTCATCGCTCCTTCCGGAGACAAGGTCAAGGTCCGAGTGAATGACGCCTCGGTCGAGGGTGGCCAAAAACAGATCGAGGCGGGTGACGTAATCGAAGTCGCAGGGGTACAGGCTGTCTTTAGTTTTTGCGAACACTAATCTGGGTCGTGTAGTTCGATGGCGGGCACCAGAGATTTTACAAATCCTGACACGATGTCAGGAACGGCTCTGCGACTGCCATGCTAAGCTCATGCCTTGGCTTGCCGGTGCCGAGTCATTCACTACTTCGTGAGACGCCAGCCGTTCTTAAAGCTCTGCCTGTCCGTCGCCCGTAAGACGGCGGCCGCGCCGCTGTTTTTGTTGGCATCTCAGTTGGCTGCGCAATCCGCGCCAATTATCTTTATCGGCGGAAGACCAGCCACCGGGCAGGACCAGCAGGCGAGACGTGTGTTGCAGAATCCCCCACCGCAGAATGTAGCGTCGCAAACGCCGTCGGCGCAGTCGCCGAGCGCCGGGACGAATCAGAACTCTGAGACTTCGTCATCCGCGACGGCGCCGGCGGCGAGCCAGCAGACCTCCGATGCCGGCGAAGGTCAACAGACAAAGCGGATTCTCGGCATCGCGCCCAATTTTCAGGCGGTGAGCGCGAACACACACCTTCCAGCGATGACGGTGAAGCAGAAGTTCTGGCTGGCGACCGAAGGTACGTTTGATTATTCGTCGTTTATCTCGGTCGGAATCGAAGCGGGAGTGGAGCAGGCTACCAAAACCTATCCCGAGTTTCACCAGGGCGCGGCGGGATACGGACGTTACTACTGGCACACGTTCGCCGACTCGGGCATCGAAAACTATTTCACGGGCGCGTTTCTACCGGTCTTAATGCATCAAGATCCGCGGTATTACACGCTGTACCACGGGAGCTTTGTGATGCGGACCGCCTACGCCTTCAGCCGCCTGTGGGTCACGAAACGGGACTCGGGAGGGCGCGATTTCAACTATTCGGAAATCGTTGGCAGCGGGATTGCTGCAGGGATCTCCAGCCGCTACTATCCCGAGCGCGAGCGGCAGGCCAGCGAAATTCTGGAGCGCTGGGCCAGCCAAGTACTGAATGACGGCGTGGGCAACGTGTTTGAAGAGTTCTGGCCCAATATTCACCAGAAGCTGTTCCATCACCATCCGGCCAACGAGGCGCAGTAGCCCCTTAATCGTCTAGTCGTCCGTTACGGGAATGTTGAGCGTAATTATGGCGATTTTTCGTTAGCTGACTAGCGGCGGGCTTGTCTACACGGGCTACTTACGACTTTCAGCTTTCCCTTGGCTGGCACATGCCGTTGCAGAATTGGTTGTTGCTCAAGCCAATTTGAGCAGGTTCCACATGCGACAGAACACGCCGAGACGTGATCCGAGTCACGGACAGCTCAACCGTTCGACGGGAGAATCACGTCGGCGGTTCCAGGCACACGCCAGTTCCTTTCGTAGACGGTCTAGCATCTGTAGCCCGATCCCCAGCAGGAAGGGATGCTTTGCATTTTCCAAGAACAACCAAGTTACGGACGATTTCGCAACTCGTATTCTTCCTGCTTTTTATTTTTCTTCTACTGCGTACGGAGTTCCGAGGATCGTTCACAGCTTCTACGCGCGAGATTCGTCTTCCTTACCCGGTATCACTGTTCTTCCGGCTTGATCCACTAGTCGCAATCACGAATGCCTTAGCCGGCCATGCGCTATACCGGGGACTGCTGTGGAGTCTGCTGGTCTTGATTCCGACGATGTTCGTGGGCAGGTTTTTTTGCGGATGGATCTGTCCGCTTGGTTCGCTCCATCACTATTTCAGCGGTTGGAAGTCTGAACGCAAGCGTGGCAAGGCGCTGCTCGAATCGAACCGATATAAACGGTGGCAGACGGCGAAGTATTACCTGCTGATCGTCTGTCTGGTGGCAGCCGTGTTTGGCACGGGCATCATCGGATGGATCGACCCGTTCTCGTTCCTGGTGCGCTCCCTTGGTTTGTCGATCCTGCCCGCGACCGACTATGGCTTGCGCGCGTTCCTCGGTTTGCTGGAGCACAGCCGTTACGGATTCCTACAGACGATCGGCAGTATCTTGCACTTCATGTTGGGGCTGCTCCTGCTCGGCTTCAAACAACCCTACTTCCGTTCTGGAATATGGCTGGGGATCATTTTCATTTTTCTTGTCGCCCTGAATTTCCGCGTTACGCGTTTCTGGTGCCGCGCGCTTTGCCCACTGGGCGCGCTGCTGGGGCTGGTTTCGCGCTGGTCTGTGCTTGGCCTCGTTAAGAACCCTGAGCATTGCAACGATTGCAATCGATGTCTTTTGCGCTGCCAGGGCGGCGACGATCCCATCGGCGGTGTGCCTTGGCATCAAGCGGAATGTTTGCTCTGTCTGAATTGCGTGGGCGAGTGCCCCGAACACGGTCTGCGATTTGAGTGGTTTCCGAATCAGAAAAGTGTTGGCGCAAACCTGCAAAGACGCAAAGTTCTCACGGGTCTGGCTGCGGGGGTTGCTTTGATTCCGCTGGCGCGCAGCACTCCAGGCTACGCGGTAGAGAAGCATGAACGGCTGTTACGGCCTCCGGGAGCGCTCGACGAAGAATACTTTCTCTCGCGCTGCATTCGTTGTGGGGAGTGCATGAAGGTCTGCCCGAACAATGCCCTGCATCCGTCGTTCTCCGAAGCTGGAATCGAAGGTTTGTGGACACCTGTCCTGGTGCCTCGAATCGGCTACTGCGAGGCGAGTTGCGTGTTGTGCTCGCAGGTCTGTCCCACGGGAGCTGTCTGGGAGATCACGGGCAAGGAAAAAGGCTGGTCGGTGGACGTGGGCCACGCGGATAAACCCATCCGCCTGGGAACGGCATTTTACGACCGCGGTCGTTGTCTGCCGTGGGCGATGGCAACGGAATGCATCGTATGCGAAGAATGGTGTCCAACTTCGCCGAAAGCGATTTATCTGCAGACCGAAGAGGTAGTCGATGCCGCGGGCAACGTCAAAGAACTGAAACAGCCCCACCTCGATCCTTCTCGCTGCGTCGGTTGTGGCGCCTGCGAATACGCTTGTCCGGTACAGGATCGGCCGGCGGTCTACGTCACCAGTGTGGGCGAGAGCCGTTCTCGCACCAATCAGATTCTGCTGAACCGGAGGAAGAGCTGAGATGCAATCCGAGACTCCGAGTCTGAGCCGCCGAGATGCACTGGTCAAGCTGTTGCGAGTAGCGGGTGCGAGTGCCGGCGTGGCCGGTCTAGGAGTTTGGCTGGACGAGCACAACTTTCGTCCGGAACCCGCACTTGCAATCGCAGCCAAACGCGCACACACAATCGCTGCGAATCCACAATTTCCCGACATTGCAGTTATCACCGGCGACGATCCGGCGCTGCTGGCTCGCCAGGCACTGGAACTATTGGGAGGAATTCGCCGCTTCGTGGCTCGCGGAGATGTTGTCCTCGTCAAGCCCAACATCGGATGGGATCGCACTCCCGAGCAGGCCGCCAACACGAATCCCGACGTGGTTGCCGAGATCGTGCGCCAGTGCTCTACGGCCGGAGCAAAGCGGGTGCTTGTCACAGACGTGAGCTGCAACGATCCGCGGCGCTGCTTTGAGCGATCGGGAATCGCCGAGGCGGCGCAGCATGCCGGCGCCGAGGTCATACTTCCCGATCCCGCCATGTTCAAGGAAGTGGATTTGCAGGGAGAAATCTTGCGCGCCTGGCCGGTTTTCAGTCCGTTCTTGAATGTCGACAAGGTGATCAATGTTCCTATCGCGAAGCACCACAGCCTGACAGGCACAACTCTGGGCATGAAGAACTGGTATGGCATGCTGGGCGGCCCGCGCCATCAACTGCACCAGAAAATCCACGAGAGCCTTGTGGATCTGGCCGATTTTGTGCGGCCGACGCTGACGATGATCGATTGCTACCGCATTCTCATTCGCAACGGACCCACCGGCGGGAGTCTGGAAGACGTGTTGCTCAAGAAGACGATGGTTGCCGGAACCGACCCGGTTGCTGTGGATGCGTATGTGGCGAAAGCATTCTGGGATCTCGATGTCACCGCGCTGCCCTACTTGAAGATGGCCACCGACCGCGGCCTCGGTACATACGAATTCGAGAAGGTGCGCACCCAGATCAAAGCCCTGTGATTCTTGTGGCATTTACGCAGTCAGGGATTGCGGCGAAGGAAATGAGAACGAACTGGAAGGTTTGTCTCCTTATTTGGCTGACATTGGCAGCCGCAAGGCTGAATGCTCAGACTTTGATGTCCCATGCAGCTGGCACGAATTCGAAATTCTCCAACGGGGCTGAGCTCTCCAACTTGCTCCGCGAACCACTCTTGGGAGGGATGGTGGCGCAAGGTGCAGCTTCCACTTACAACGCCGATAGTCTTTACCGGTACATCGATGGCGGCGCGGACCTCTATCTGCTTTACGAATTCAAAACGCTTCTTCATCAGAATTTTAAAAACGGCGCTACCGACGTGACCGCCGACATTTACGAGATGGGCGATCGCGAGGACGCGTTTGGCATTTATAGTTCGGAGCGCTCCACCAGTTACAGATTCCTTCCGATTGGAGCAGAAGGATACCGCGGCAAAGGTATCCTCAATTTCTCCCAGGGGCAGTACTACGTCAAATTATCTGGCTCGGGGCTGAATGCGGATGCGTTGCTCGACCAGCTCGCCCGCCTTCTCTCCAGCCGTATGGGTGGAAGCCGAGCGCTGCCGGCTTTGTTTGCCGATTTTCCGCATGAACATCGACTCCCGCACTCCGAACAATACATAAAGAAAGATCCGCTCGGACATGGGTTCCTGGCTCCAGCCTATGTTGCGACCTATGTGCAAGGGCGAGAACAGATGAAACTTCTCGTTTCCGTGGCCAATGATGGCCCGGCTGCGAAGCTACGGGCGGAACAACTGGCAAGGCATTTCAAACAAACCGGACAGGAAGCTTCCGCGCCCGACTTGGGCGAGAACGGAATGCGCGGCAGCAATAGTTTCGAAGGGCAGATGATCGCCTGTACGCGAGGCCGTTACCTGCTAGTGCTCTTCGATCCTGGACAGAATGGTGCTGCGATTTTGAAAACCGCGGCGCAGACTCTTCGGTAGTCGCGCGCGACTGAAGCTGAAATACGTGTGAGGACGACGCTATGAAAAACGCAGGATGGAATCGTCGAGACTTCATCGTGAAACCGATCCTTTGGGCTGGCGCTGCAACTGTGATCGGGAAATCGGAGTCGCTGTTCGCTGATGCTGCAACGGCGAACGCACCCTTAATTCAACGGACGTTGGGGAGTACAGGCATCAAGCTTCCTATCGTCAGCATGGGAGTCATGAATGCCGATATACCCGGGCTACTGCGTCGGGCCTACGAGCTCGGCATTCGGCATTTCGATACTGCCGCAGGCTATCAGCAAGGACGCAACGAAGAGATGGTCGGTAATGTCATCAAAGAAATGGGCGTGCGCGACAGGGTCGTGATCTCGACCAAGCAGCCGTCGCCCAACTCTCCGCAAAATTCCTCCGAAGCCAGGAGGCTGTTCATCGAAGGAGTGGAGAGCAGCCTGAGGCGCCTGCAGATGGACCATGTCGATATCCTTTATCACCATGCCGTGGATTCCGTCGAAGATGCGCAAGCGGAAGGGCCGCTCGACGCCCTGCAGAGTCTAAGAAAGGAGGGGAAGACCCGATTCATAGGTCTATCGACCCATAAGACCGTCGATGTGGTACCCGAAGTAATCCGCCTCGGCATCTTCGATGTCGCGCTGGTCATGTTGAATTACACGATGGCTCACGACTCGGAGATTGTTTCTACAATCGAGAGGGCTGCAAAAGCCGGTATCGGTATCGTCGCAATGAAGACGCAAGCCGGAGGCAGGGTAAAACCTGACCCCAATCTCCCGAAAGAATTGCCTCCAGAGAGTCAGACGGCACTTCTGAAGTGGGTGCTGAACCACGAATTCGTCACCACGGCGATACCGGGCTTCAGCGCTTACGAGCATCTGGAGCAAGATTTTTCGGTCGCACGCGACCTGGCCTATACGGATGAAGAGAAAAAATTTCTTGCGGAGGGCTTTACAGCGCAAGCGGAATTCTGCCAGCAATGTGGCGAGTGCGAGAAAGAATGTCCCAAGAAAGTAGATATTCCGGTGCTGATGCGTTCTCACATGTACGCAGTGCAATACCGGAATATTGATATGGCGAGGAAGACATTGGGGGGGGCCACGCCGGGCCGTGGACTCGATGCTTGCGCCGAGTGCGGGTCATGCTTTGTTACCTGCCGGAGGGCAGTCCAGATCGGACGAAAGATCGATGATTTGAAGGTACTGATGCTCAATCGCGTGGCCACCTAAGTTTCACGAAGATGACCTTTCTGCCATTCTGCGCATTACTCGAAACTGCGGTCGCTGACTGCGATCCGCAGCGCTTTCCCAAGTTGGGAATTTCGTTTTCGCGCCTGCTGTTGATCGCCAGTTCCAGCCATCTGGCTAACCTCCTTGGCGATCCGTAATCAAGCAAAACATGCCCTTCCTTGCGAAAGTTTCGACTTTGGCAGGCGAATATTGTATATAACATACGAAATCGATTGGCATTCTTTCTTGATGGAGGGAATTGTCATGGAGATACGCAGGGGTTGTTCATGGCTGGGCCGGATATTCGTCTTGTGCGGGCTCCTCCTGTGTCCGAGATTTACTAGTCAGTTGTGCGCGCAAGAGGATGACAGGGTCGAACAGGGCCACTCGATTGGTAAGGTTTCGACTCAGGGAAACCTCATCATCATGGAACTGGATGAGGGAGCGTTGGGGAAAGCGAGTTTATTCGACCTCGTTGGCCGCACACTTCATTTCACCCCACAGGGCTCCCGCTCTCACGTGGAAAGTAGCGCTCTTGAGTGGGATTCGGACTTCGGCCCGGAACTCGCCGGCAGTGAAGTCACGCTGCATCAATTCGCCTTTCCTTTTTCCGGCCAGCGCTGGAACTCATTTCACATCGGTACAACTGGATCAATTCGCTTTGGAACCATAGAGCACGAAGGCAATCCTTTTCGTGGTGGTCCCGGCGACGGAGGCGTATCGATTGGTCGTTTCGATGCCCTGGGGGAAGCCGCAGGCACGATCATCGACAGCGCTCCCGCAATCTGCGTGTTCTTTAAGCCGCGGATGTCCGGAACGCATTACGTGAAAGAACTGCCTGATCGCGTGGTCATCACATGGGATCTGACAGAGCCATTCGGAAATATCCAGGACTTCACGTGGTTCAAAACCGTCAATCAGTTCCAGGCCGTGCTTCATAAGGATGGGTCGATTGAGATGTCTTATAAGGAACTTGCGGCGAAGGATGCCATCGTGGGTGTCTATCCCACTCTCGCCGGGCCAGAAAAACCGTTGATCAATCTCACGGCCGAGCCGCATCCAGAATTGCCTGCGCACCTGGATGTTCGAAGCCTCAAGCTCGCGATCGTTGACGGCGTGCTGCTGAGAGCGACATTCGAAACACGCGGACCGGTGCTGGCGGAAGGCGACAAAGCGATCGATGGAATTGTTTATCGCCTCCTCTTCGATGCTCAAAACAAGCCGACCACAGGAACTGACCGTCCGGCGCTCACCTGGACGGTCTTGGGACTTGCTCGCTACGTCCGCTCACCCAGATATGTTGCATTCGGCCCAGGAGTTTTGCGTCGAGCAAAGGTTGCTGGAAACACGATCTCAGTTGAAGGAATTCTGCCGCCGACTCTTCGCGGAGTTGAACAAGTTTCTATCTCTGCTGAAGTCGCAACAGGTGGAAATCCTCAGCCGGTTGAACGACTATCCCCCCGCGTTGTGAAGTTGACGGGAATTCGCGATCCAGAAGTTCATTTTTCTTCCCTGGGGCGCAACGATGGTCCATTCGCCCTCGTCTACGAGTCATTCCATTACCTGTCTCTACCGCGACCTCAAGATCTCTCGTGCACGGTGATCAAGGCTCTCGGCGATAAATTTGATTTCCTTGCTTACTACTCTGATTTCCGCATCGACAACCAGGAGGCCGGCACGCCGAGTGACGGGCCTAAGGCCGGCAATGTGCAGGGAACCGGGGAAGGGCAACATGACATGGAAGCCTACTGCTCCCAGGGCAGATTCCAATGGGAGTTTGTGCAGCCCGTCTATGTCGGAGCAGACCAGATGCAGGAAAGGCCGCCGGACGGGGCGCCGGTCGGAAACGATCGCGACATCACGTTTTACACTCACCAACTGGAAGAGAGCTCTCC
The DNA here is from genome assembly GCA_030039195.1 of Candidatus Sulfotelmatobacter sp. Classification (GTDB taxonomy): domain Bacteria; phylum Acidobacteriota; class Terriglobia; order Terriglobales; family Acidobacteriaceae; genus Sulfotelmatobacter. The sequence goes on along the minus strand of JASHQK010000107.1, from coordinate 6,497 downwards.
GGACCACAAGATTCGTGCTTACAACTATGCGATGTCGCAAATTGGGCATGAGATGGGGCATCGCTGGTCGGCGTTTGCATCGGCGAAGGTCAATGGTGAAGCGATCGTTCTCGGCCCGGTCCACTGGGCGCGTGGATTACAAGCACCAGTCGCATTCCCATATCAGCGACCTACTGAGGCATCAGCGATGGGAGGCGGCGTGTGGCAAGACAACTTCGACGGAACATACACACAACTGGACGATGACTACTACGTGCCGGCGACGGGCTACTCTTACCTGGATCTCTACATGATGGGCTTGATCTCTCCCGCTGAGGTTCCGGATTTCTTCATTCTGAGGAATCTGGTTCCGGCCGGCAAAGATGCAAACGGTCATCCGATCTTCAAGGCGGATCGAACGAAGGTCACGATTCAAGATGTGATTGCAGCCGAGGGGCCGCGCTTACCTGACGTGGATCACTCCCAGCGGAATTTCAATACTGGCATCGTGCTGGTAGTGGAACATGGGCAGGTTCCGAGCCATGGTCTTGTCGACCGTGCGACCGGGATTCGCCAAAGCTGGATCGATTACTGGTGGACGACCACCGGACATCGAGCGTCGATGACGGCGACGCCGCAATAGGAACAAAGAGTCGGCTCGATTCTCGTGACGAACAGTACAACAAAATTCGATTCTACAGGCTTACCGCCAACACTCCAAGGCCGCGACCACTTTGTAGCCGGGTTGAACCTATTCGACGCGACGATGGTCGTGGTCGGAGCGATGATCGGCTCGGGCATCTTTATTGTTCCTGCGGAGATGGCTCGCGAGATTGGCAGTGCAGGTTGGCTACTGGTGGCTTGGGGCGTGACCGGCGTACTTACCGTGTTTGGCGCGCTCTGTTTCGGCGAACTTTCGGCGATGATGCCGCACGCAGGCGGGATGTACGTTTATCTGCGTGAGGCCTACTCGCCTCTGTTTGGTTTCTTGTACGGCTGGACTCTATTCTCGGTCATCGAGACCGGAACGATTGCTGCGGTAGCGGTCGCGTTCGCACGTTTCTCAGGCGTGCTCTGGCCGGCCATTTCAGAAGATCGATACCTCATCAAGCCGTTTCACCTCTCCACGCATTATGCACTGTCACTTTCAACCGCTCAGTTGCTCGCGATCGCTGTGATCGTGCTGCTCACGTTCAGCAACACGCTGGGCCTCAGCTACGGCAAACTCGTGCAGAATGTGTTTACTGTTGCCAAAATAGGCGCGCTCGTTGGTTTGATCATTCTGGGCATTCTCCTTGGATGGAATTCTGCTGCGGTGACGGCAAATTTCACCCTTGCATGGCATCCCGCGGACATCACTTCGTTGGGCAAAGGACTGGAGGTTAGCACCTCCTTTGGGCTGTTCGTCGCCATCTGTCTGAGCCAAACCGGATCATTGTTCTCGGCCGACTCGTGGCACAACATAGCGTTTGCGGCCGCAGAGGTAAAGAAGGCAGAGCGAAATGTCACCCTCGCTATGGTTGTGGGCTCGACGCTGGTGATCGCCCTCTACCTTCTCGCGAACGTGGCCTATCTGGTCACGCTGCCGCTTCAGGCGATACAGCACGCGGCCGCTGACCGTGTTGGCACTGCCACGCTGCAAGCAATTTTTCCTCGAGCTGGCGCGAGCGTCATGGCAGCAGCGATTATGATCTCTACCTTTGGCTGCATTAATGCCCTGACTCTGACCGGAGCCCGGGTCTACTACGCCATGGCTCGCCAGAAGCTCTTTCTCTCCTTCGCGGGCAAACTCAATGGTGCAAGCGTGCCCGCTTCATCCTTGACGCTTCAAGGCCTGTGGGCCGCGCTGCTGGTTCTGCCCCGCACGTATGATCCGACAACGCAATCGTGGGGAAACCTCTACAGCAACTTGCTCGAGTACGTCATTTCAGCGGCACTGATCTTTTACGTGCTCACGGTGGCTGGAGTTTTCCGGCTTCGCATCACGCGCCCGGATGCGCCGCGCCCTTATCGCGCACTCGGATATCCGTTTGTGCCCGCTCTTTATATCATCGCCGCCACGGTGACCCTGATCGTTCTTTTCGTCTATCGTGCCTCGACAACCTGGCCCGGCTTACTGATTGTGCTGCTTGGAATCCCAATTTATCTGCTCATTCGGGAAAAGCGACGTCTGCAACCCGCATCGGTTTCTCGCTCGGATGACGCGGAGTCGCAAAGTATAGATTGACAATTTGGTTGAATGAACTCCAGGAGCTCTCTGAATGTTGACGGTCATGGCTTCTCGCGCTGACGTTCACGTGGGTCGGAGCACTCGGCTCGCATGGATAAATGTCCTTTGGCTCGCCCTGGGATGCGTCGCTTCCCAGTCGGTCTACGCTCAATCTCCGGCTGTCACAAATCTACTGCGTCGCGAATTCATTTCCCGCGACTTCGCCGTCAAGTCATTTGGACCCGCGAACTGGCTTAACGGCGGGAAATGCTATGCGACCCTCGAGCCTTCTGCAAAAGCAGAGGGAGCAAAGGATCTCGTGTGCCATGACCCAAGCACAGGGCAGCAAGATGTGTTGATCTCGGCATCGCAACTCATCCCTCCCGGCAGTGATAAGCCGCTGGTGCTGGAGGACTACAGCTTCTCTGCGGACATGAACCGCGTCCTGATCTTTACGAATTCGCGGCGCATTTGGCGGGAGAACACGCGCGGCGATTACTGGGTGCTGGACCGCAAGTCGGGCGCGCTGCGGCAACTCGGCAGCGGAGGTCCGCCTTCTTCTTTGATGTTTGCAAAATTCTCCCCAGACAGTTCGAAAGTGGCCTATGTTCGCTTCAACAATATCTATGTCGAGGACGTCGATACCGGTGTGGTGATGCAACTCACCCATGACGGCTCCGAGAAGATCATCAACGGTACTTCCGACTGGGTATACGAAGAAGAGTTTTTCCTTCGCGACGGATTTCGCTGGAGCCCAGACGGTAAATGGATCGCGTATTGGCAATTCGATACGAGCAAAGTAAAGGACTTCTCCCTGGTCTACGACACAGGTGCACCCTACAAAATAGATACCGGAATCCCATATCCCGATTTCGGTGTCTATCCGACCGTTCGACGCATCCCTTATCCAGAGCCAGGGACGCCCAACTCCTCCGTTCGGGTTGGAGTCGTGCCGGCGATCGGAGGAGAAACGCAGTGGATGCAGGTTCCCGGCTATCCCAGCGACAACTACATCGCACGCATGGAATGGGCTGACGATTCCGACACTCTGGTTCTGCAGCATCTGAACCGACTGCAGAACACAAATGATGTTCTTCTGGCTGACGCAAGAACCGGCGAGGTACGAAGTGTACATCGAGATCAGGATCCAGCTTGGGTCGATGTTGTCGATGACTTGCGCTGGATCCACGGCGGCAAAGACTTTCTCTGGATCAGTGAACAGGACGGCTGGCGGCACGCTTATCTGATTTCCCGGGATGGAAAACAAGTACGACTCCTGACTCCGGGCGCTTTCGACGTAATCGATGTAGTTGGCATTGATCCTGAGGAAAACTGGCTCTACTACATGGCTTCTCCCGAGAATGCGACGCAGAGATATCTCTACCGCGTCCCTATCGCAGAACAACGAAAGCCCGAGAGGTTGACGCCTGCAAATGAACCCGGTGCGCATTCCTACCACGTTTCACCCGATTTGCAATGGGCCGTGCACACGTACTCGACGTTCGATTCGCCTCCGGTGACCGAACTCGTGCACCTTTCAGATCACAGTGTGAAGCGGGTTCTGGAAGACAATGCGAAGCTGCGTTCGAACGTGAAAGATCTGATTTCGCAACCAACGGAATTCTTTCGTGTGGACATTGGCGATGGTGTGATTCTCGATGGCTGGCTCATGAAGCCGAAGGATTTCGATCCTGCGAAGAAATATCCGGTTCTCGTCTATGTCTATGGGGAGCCGGCTGCCCAGACGGTGGTCGATCGATGGGAGGGCTTTAACGGAATCTTTCATCGCGCTTTGGCGCAAGACGGCTACATCGTCGTGAGCTTCGACAATCGTGGCACACCAGCTCCCAAAGGGCGAGCCTGGCGCAAGGTCATCTACGGCAGTGTCGGAGTGTTGTCCTCAAAGGAACAGGCGTTGGCTTTGCAAGCCGCCGAGCGGACGCGTCCCTATATCGATCCGAACCGCGTCGCAGTATGGGGTCGTAGTGGTGGCGCTACTAATACGCTGAATCTGATGTTTCGCCGGCCCGAGATCTACAAGGTCGGCATGTCCGTTTCCCCAGTCCCAGACCAGCGCCTCTACGACAGTATCTACCAGGAGCGCTATATGGGATTGCCGCAGGATAACGTGGATGGTTACAAGGCAGCGTCCGCGATCAACTTCGCCGAAGGACTTCAGGGCAAGCTGTTACTTGTTCATGGTTCGGGCGATGATAACGTGCACTATCAGGGCACGGAGTTGCTTGTAAACCGATTAATCGAATTGGGCAAACCGTTTGACTTCATGACCTATCCGGGCCGGACGCATGCCATTTCTGAGGGAACAGGAACCACATACCATCTTTACTCTCTGCTGGCAAGGTATCTGGAAGAGCATCTTCCCCGATGACCGCGCTCCATTATCAATAGAACCAATCATCAGATGATGGGCGATGTATCAGCGAGTAGGGCGCACCACGACATCAGTAGTACACCGCGTCAGATTAGTACCACCTCGCTCTGCACGCGGCCGGTGACTTCGGCTGAAGATGGACGCACCAGCATGTTCACTTCGCTCCGCAAGCCAAATTCCGGAAGATAGATTCCGGGCTCGATAGAGAAGCAGGTATTGGGCAATAATTCTCGCTCGTCGTGCGATTCGAAGTTATCCATGTTTGCGCCGTTGCCGTGGACCTCGGTGCCAATCGAATGCCCCACGCGATTGTTCAAATATTTTCCGTACCCCGCAGCTTCGAGCACATCCCGCGCCGCCTTATCTACCTCCCAGCCGGCAAGTTTTTCTCCGCGGGCAATACTGGTTGTGACCTTCTCGATGCCGGCATCGCGTGAGCGGCGGACAATATCAAAAATCTCGCGCACACGATCCGGCACGGAGCGCCCTACATACCCGGTCCAACTGATGTCGTAATAGACAGACCCTGGCATCTCTTTCTTGCCCCAAACGTCGAGGAGAACGAAATCCCCTTCACTGATTCGGGCATTGTGATCAGCCGTCGGACTGTAATGAGGATCACTGCTGTGCTCATTGACGGCCACGATGGGCGGGCTATCGGCAACCAGCGCTTCGCGACGGAATGCTTCAACCAACCATCGCTGGATTTCAAACTCATTGGTGCCGCCATTCCTGACACGGTGGGCAATTTCAGGAAAGACTGCCGTCATGATGGCATCGATGGATTTTCCGGCCGCGAAATGTGACCGAACCTGCTCTTCGGTCCAAGTCGCTTCGAACCTCGCCACCAGGTTGGCGGAACTGATCACGCTCACTCCAAAACTGCGGATGAGGTCGACCGTGCCTGCATCTGCGGTGGATATCGTAAAAACCATGTTATTGGGGGAAAACTGCATGGCGACCTCTGGCAGGCCACGGAGCAGTTCCCGCAGCCTGTCCACGAGTTCCTGCCAGGGCGCGTAGAACTGTTTCTTACCGGGCAATGTATCCAGATGGTGAGGCTCGATCCGGTGCACCAGCTTTACCGGTTCGCCTTGAGCCGGGATCAAGTAAAACCATCGCCGCGACACCATAAGAGACTCAGGCAGGCCGAGGATCCGATAGGAGATTGCGTCGCGATGATGGTGGTCATAGAAAAGCCAAGCGGGAACCTTGCGACGCCGCAATTCCGCCTGAATTTCTTCGATCTTATCCATTTGAGTTCTCCCGCAGGCAAAGCATGTGTGACGTCGATCACATACAAGAATGGCGCATATTGTATCCAATATACATAGACGGGTTCCAAGTCATCCCGTGATCACTCAGCAACAGCGTCGCCAGGCCGCAGAGTCATGCCAGGGACTCGTGTTTAACATCATGCGCTTCTCCCTTCACGACGGGCCGGGGATTCGCACCACCGTCTTCCTGAAGGGCTGCCCGCTGAACTGCTGGTGGTGCCACAATCCGGAGAGCCGCTCCAGAAACATAGAGATAGTTTACGTCCCGGAACGCTGCACTCGCTGCGGCGACTGCGTACGTGCTTGTCCTGAAGCTGCATTGAAGTTGGACGATCACGTGATCCGCGACCCGCATTTGTGCCGACAGAATACTCGCTGTGTCGACGCCTGCCCGGCAGGCGCACAAGAGGTTCTTGGACGTTGGATGTCCCTCCACGACATTATGCCGGAAGTTCTGAAAGATCAGATCTTCTTTGATGAGTCTGGCGGCGGAGTGACCATCTCTGGGGGAGAGCCGCTGATGCAGCCGGATTTTGTGGAGGCACTGTTGGCGGCATGCCGCGCCCGGCGCATCAACACCACGCTCGACACTTGTGGTTACGCAGAATGGAAAGTGCTCGATCGAATTCGTTCGAATGTC
>JASHQK010000106.1 GCA_030039195.1 Candidatus Sulfotelmatobacter sp. | reverse complement strand
CAGAACGTGAAAATTATCGGCGTGGATGCCAACGGCGCGTTCGCGGAATACGTCGTCATTCCCGAGTCGAATATCTGGAAGCTCGATCCCGCCATTCCGCAGGAGTATGCATCGATTCTCGATCCCCTCGGGAACGCGGTGCACACCGTGCTCGCGGGCGAGATCGCGGCCAAAACCGTTGCCATCACCGGATGCGGACCGATTGGGCTGTTTTCGATCGCAGTCGCCAGGGCCGTGGGCGCGACATCGGTTTTCGCAATTGAAGTGAACGAACATCGAGCGCGCATTGCCCGCGAGATGAAAGCGGATTATGTGCTCAATCCGGCGAAAGAAGATGTTCGTGGAATTGTGATGGAGAAAACCGGCGGACTCGGCGTCGATGTGGTCCTCGAAATGGCCGGTCATCCGGATTCGATTCGGATGGCATTTGATATCGTTCGCCGCGGCGGAAGAATCTCGCTGCTGGGGCTGACTTCAAAGCCGATCTCGCTGAATTTTTCCGAAGACATTATTTTCAAGGGCATTACGATTCAGGGCATCAACGGACGCCGCATGTATCAGACCTGGTATCAGATGACGGCGCTGCTGAAAGCGGGAAAACTCGATCTGCACCCGGCGATCACCGACCGCATCTCGATGAAAGACTTCGGCACCGCGATGAAACGTCTGCAAACTGGCGAAGCCAGCAAGATTCTGGTTTATCCGAACGGAGTGCGCTGACTGTGGCGCGGGCGCTCTTGCCCGCGAGAACTTCGTTGCCGCGGATGAACGCGGATTAACACGGATCTCTCAGATGTCATTCTCAGCGAAGCGAAGAACCTGTGCAATTCTCGTGGCGTGTCCGAAATGCACGGGTCCTTCGCGCCGAAGTCGCGCTCAGGATGACAAGCGTCGACGACGTTTCTTTTCCTAGTCACCGCAGATTAGACTTATTTGTTGATCCGCGTTGATCCGCGTGAATCCGTGGCAAAGAAGTTCCGAGGTCATCATGACGACAGCCACTCGCACCAGGGGTACCCGGAAGTGCGATTCACGCCTTGTTCTACACATCCTGTTGTGTAATACTTTACACATGGCTACCAATCTTGCCTTGGACGACAAGCTCATCATTGCTGCGCAACGTGCGGGCAAGCACAAGACCAAGAAGGAAGCCGTAACCGCTGCGCTCTCCGAGTACGTGCGCCGCCGCAAACAGCTTGACATCCTGAAACTCTTCGGCACGATCGATTACGATCCCTCCTACGACTACAAGGCAGAGCGCCGTCATAAGCGCAACCCATGAACGTTTTGGTGGACACATCCATCTGGTCGCTCGCTTTGCGACATCGGCGGCAAGGTTTAACGGCATCGGATCATGTTCTAATTCGTGCCCTGGCAGACTTGGTTGGTTATGGCCGGGCTCAATTGATCGGGCCAATTCGCCAGGAGGTTCTCTCCGGAATACGCGAGCACGCGCAATTCGTACGCTTGCGTGACGCTTTGCGTTTGTACGAGGAAACGACCTTAGTGATTGATGACTTTGAAGAGGCTGCCCGAATGAGCAACGAGTGCAGGCGACGAGGCATCATCGGGTCGCCGGTAGATTTCCTGTTGTGCGCGGTCGCTGAACGCCATCAGTGGCAAATCTTCACAACCGACCGGGACTTCGAGCACTATCGTCGTATCCTGGGCTTGACTCTCTTCTCGATTCCAACCTAGGCGAAGTGATCCTCTTCGAAAGCCTACGTCGGCTCTGTTAGGCCAGTTTCGAAACAGGGAATCCCATGATGTTCTAGACTAGGCTGGTAATCGGTGTTCATCCGCGTAAATCCGTGGCAAAGAAGTTCCCGAGGCACCCATGACCACTGCAACCCGCACCAATCCGCTCTCATATCTCACCGATCAAATCGACGAACTCAAGGCCAAGGGCACGCATTTCAAGCTGCGCGTGCTTGAAGACCAGCAGGCGCCGGTCTGCACGTTCGATGGCAAGAAAGTCATTAATCTCGCGTCGAACAATTATCTGGGGCTGACCACGCATCCCAAACTGCGCGAGGCGGCGCTCGAAGCCACGCGCAAATATGGCGTGGGATCGGGCGCCGTGCGCACGATCGCCGGCACAATGAAGATCCACATGGATCTGGAGGAGAAAATCGCGCGCTTCAAAAATGTCGAAGCCTGCGTCGTGTTTCAGTCGGGATTTGCGGCGAACGCCGGGACGGTCTCGGCCATTCTCGGCAAAGACGATTTCATCATCTCCGACGCGCTGAATCACGCCTCGATCATCGACGGCGCGCGGTTGTCGAAGGCGAAGATTCTCGTATTCCGCCACAAAGACATCGCGCACGCCGAAGAGCAATTGCAGAGCGTGAAGAATGAACCTGGGAAGAAGCTGCTAATTACCGACGGCGTGTTCTCCATGGATGGCGACATCGGCCCGTTGCCCGCGCTCTGCGATCTGGCCGAAAAATATGGCGCCATCATGATGGTCGACGACGCGCATGCTTCCGGCGTCCTGGGCCGCAACGGACGCGGGACGATCGATCACTTCAAGATGCATGGGCGGGTCGACGTTCAGGTCGGCACGTTGTCGAAAGCCATTGGCGCGCTGGGCGGATACGTTTGCGGCACGCGCGATCTCATCGACTTTCTCTATCATCGCGCGCGTCCATTCTTGTTTTCGACGTCGCATCCGCCCTCAGTAGCGGCAACATGTATAGCGGCTTTCGAGGTTCTAGAAAATGAACCGGAGCGCATGGAAAAACTCTGGGAGAATACGCGCTTCTGGAAAAAAGAACTCGGCCTGCTGGGATTCGACATTGGGGGCCGCACGACTCCTGCGAGCGAGACTCCGATTACGCCAATCATCATCGGCGACGGCAAGCTGACCATGGATTTCTCCCGCGAGTTATTCAAGGAAGGCGTGCTCGGAACGGGCATCGCGTTCCCGACCGTGCCTGAAGGCAAAGCGCGCGTGCGCACGATCATGACTGCCACGCACACTAGAGAAGAGTTGGAGCAGGCGCTGGACGTGCTGAAGAGGGTTGGGAAGAGGATGGGGATT
>JASHQK010000008.1 GCA_030039195.1 Candidatus Sulfotelmatobacter sp. | reverse complement strand
CCACCCTGCCCGCCGATCTGTTCCGGAAATTGCTCGAGTCGCCGTCACAAACTGGCGAGCCCGCACCGGCTCCGGTTTCGACCGGACGGGCCAATTCCCGTTAGCATCATTTCTGCAACTTCGCGCGATTTCTCGCGTCTGAGTAATTGACGGATATGTGTTTTGCGGTGTGCTCATATCTGTTTGAAAGGGCACGTCTTCACCGTCTCCGGACAAACATGAATGGGGTGCCCCATGTCTCCCTGGTTTTGCGAGACACGGGAATGAGGCCGCAGCTTTTCTGAGCCGTGCTTAGCCTGACTTCCCGCTGCGGGTACAATAAAAGCCCATGTCAAGCCTTCCACTTCCGATCGCAGCATTCTTCGCCGGGCTGATTTCTTTCCTTTCTCCATGTGTTCTTCCGCTCGTGCCCGGCTATGTTTCCCTGATCTCCGGAGCGGGCGTCGAGGAGCTCAAATCGCCGCAGGCGCAGCTGATGCGCCGCGTGATGATCAATTCCATCGGATTCATTCTCGGCTTCAGCGTAGTCTTCGTGACGCTGGGCGCTATTTCTACGGGCATCGGCCAACTCGCCGCGCAATACAAGCACACGCTCTCGATCGTGGCCGGGGTGGTCATCATCATTTTCGGTCTGCATCTGACCGGCATCTTCCAAATCAAGTGGCTTCTGCAAGACGCTCGCCTGCATAACGTGAAGGGCAGCAGCACTGTGATTGGCGCGTTCGTGATTGGTTTCGCGTTCGCCTTCGGCTGGACGCCCTGCCTCGGCCCGATTCTCACCGCGATCCTGACGCTGGCGAGCGAACAAGATACACTAGTAAAGGGGGTTCTGCTGCTGAGCGTCTACTCGCTTGGCCTGGCGGTTCCGTTCCTGCTGACGTCGCTTCTTATGGGGCGCTTCCTCAAGTTTTACAGTCGATTCCGCTCGCACATGCACGCGCTTGAGGTCGCCTCCGGAGGCTTGCTGATCGCACTCGGCGTCCTGCTCGTGATTGGCCGATTCACGCTGATCTCGAGCTGGCTCTCGTTCTTGAATCGCTTCGCTCTTTAGTTGAGGTACTTATCATGTCCAGTCTTCCAAAATCTCCGGTGACGCCGAATTCCGTAGATGTGTCACCGAATGGCAATGGCACACAGCCGGACGTTGTCGCCAACGCTCCCTCCTCGCCGTCGCACCAAAATGCCGGTGAGCTACCGAATGCTTCCGTACAACCAGCGATCGTTCCGACTCAGCCACGAGTCCGCGACGGCGGCCGCAATCCTCTCGCGCTCGTCGTGGTCGCGGTCATTGCCGCCGGCATGCTCTTTGTCGGATTCCACATGGCCCGCCGCCCCGGACCGGAAGCACCGGCAATTCTGAGCAAGTCCACACCCGCGCCCGATTTCACTCTCGAAGCGCTGGACGGGAAGAACATGCGGCTTTCCGACTTTCGCGGCAAAGCCGTGCTTTTGAATTTCTGGGCGACCTGGTGCGCTCCTTGCAAGATCGAGATGCCGTGGTTCGTCGATCTGCAGAAAGAATACGGTCCGCAGGGATTGCAGATCGTCGGCGTCGCCATGGACGACTCAAGTAAAGAAGACATCGCCAAGTTCGCGCGGGAGATGGGCGTCAATTATCCGGTGCTGCTTGGCAAAGAAGCGGTAGGGGATGAATACGGCGGCGTGCCTGCCCTGCCGGAGAGCTTTTTCATCGGACGCGATGGCAAGATCGTCGACAGGATTATCGGGCTGAAAGGCAAAGGTGAAATCGAAGACTCGATCAAGAAAGCGCTCGATACCTCGCCGGCCGCGGTTCCCACGACTGCGGCAAGTGCCATGCAGCCTCAGAAGTGACAATAGAAACTGCGCCCTCACAGGATTAGATTGAGCTCGTAACAGTGACGTTGGTTTCTAACAGCTCAACAAATGAGGGACATATCCCGGAGCGATGGTTGACAATAGCCGGGTAGGTCGCGATTCACCGGGAGACCTGCGTCCCGGAAGGACGCCTGAAGTCATGCATAAGCTTCCGAACCTAGTGTTACGATGCAGCGCCGGCCTGAGGTTAACTGCGTCCAACCAAGAACCCGCGCTCATTCTTGGGCTGATTCTTTTGTCGGCTGCGGCCTTCGCCCAATCCAGCCAGGATTCCGTCACCTACACTCCCGTCGCTCCCGCAACTCCTACGAGCAACGGGCCGCGCGTTACCGTTGCCCCTGTGCCACTGGTCACCGCGATGCGCACGAAGGACACCTTGGTCGACCTCGATTTCCGCGTCGGCTCCGGATTCCACATCAACTCGAATGCGCCGAAGTCCGAGTTCCTCATCCCCACCAAACTCAACATCGACGTGCCCACCGACATTGCCCTCGGAAAGATCGAATATCCCGCAGGGCACGATCTCAGCTTCCCGTTTTCTCCCGACGAAGCGCTCAACGTTTATACCGGCGACTTCACGGTCAAGGTCGCCGTTCATCCGTTGCATTCGGTCGTGCCCGGAAAATATGTGATGCACGGATTCCTGCGCTATCAGGCTTGTGACAACGCACAGTGCTTCCCACCCAAGAACCTGCCCGTCAATTTTGAAATCAAGGTTGTGAAGGAGCCAGCTGGTCACCGGGCAAATCCCCCGCAAAGCCCGCACGTGCACAACTAGACGCCGGACCGCAGACGTTTGACCTCAGCCCTCACGCTATGTGTAAAGACAGCTGCCCTCGGCTGTCCGGGCCCATCCCTAATCTGTCATCCTGAGGCCTGCTTTTTCTTGCAGGCCGAAGGACCTGTGCACCTTGCATATATCAGACGAACGGCCTGCCACATGCAGGGAAATTTCCGCGCGAAATTCTGCGCCTCAGGATGAAACAGCCTTGGCGCCCTGGATTGGTGACTGCACTCCCGAAATTCGGTCAAGGCCCGGCACGGCGCGGGCGAGCGCCAGAATCGTTCCGACATACAGCAGCGTGTCGAGGAAGTAGTTCAGTCCTTCCACTTCGGTCGCGGTGCTGGGATCGAGCAGAGACGCGATCAAGATCGGTCCATAAACAAACAGGACGATAAAAAAAATCCACGTGCCAAGATACGCCGCTGCGTTTCGCACCTTCTTTGTCAACAGAATCGCCGCTCCCGCTACCAGTAAACTTACCCCGGTCAAATAGCCGATGAGAGCGCGCGCAGGAATCCACGTGGGGACGATTTTTTCGAGAGGAACGCCCGGAGCGTTGATGGGATAAATAAAATGCTCGACCCCGTAAAATATCGCAACCGCACCGATCACCACGCGGCCTACGATGTAGAGCCAGCCGCGGCCCGCTGATCGCTCCGTTGCGACCGAAGCCAGACACCAGCCGCCGGCGCCGAACGATATTTCGCGGAACATTAAGATCCAGGAAATCCGGTTGTGCACGTTCGCCATCGTTCCCGGCAGGTCGATCATCGCCACGAAAAGAAACATCATGATGCCGAAGAGCAGGCCTGACCAGCGCACCTGAATTTTCGTGGCAATGCTTAACGATGCGGCGATCAGAGCGAAGCCGACAAAATAAGTCCAGAACAAAGGCCAGGGCATAAACTTGGGCACCGCTTGCGAGATGCCTTGGG
>JASHQK010000105.1 GCA_030039195.1 Candidatus Sulfotelmatobacter sp. | reverse complement strand
TATCCCTGCACCAGCGGATACAAAAGTTCATGCACCGAAATCGGCTTCTCCTCCTGAAAGCGCTTGTGAAAATCTTCGCGCTCCAAAAGTTGCGAGACCGTGTACTTCGCCGCCAGGCGGACGAAATCGTCCGAGCTCATCGGTCCGAACCACCGCCGGTTGAAGTCGATCACCGTCTTCTTGGGATCGAGAATCTTGAACACCTGCGCCTTGTACGTTTCCGCATTTTTCTCGATCTGCTCACGGCTCAGCGGCGGACGCGTCACCGACCGTCCGCTGGGATCGCCGATCATCCCGGTGAAATCGCCGATCAGAAAAATCGCCGTGTGGCCGAGATCCTGAAAATGTTTCAGCTTGCGCAGCACGACCGTGTGCCCGAGATGCAGATCGGGCGCGGTCGGATCCATGCCCAGCTTCACGCGCAGCGGCTCGCCGGTGGCGCGCGACTTTTCCAGCTTGGCGCGCAAGTCCGCGTCGCGGATGATTTCCGCCACGCCTTTTTTCAGATACATGATTTGTTCTTCAACCGGAGCGAAGTTTGCCATGAGAAAAGACATTATAAGGAACGCGGGTCTCGCATAGCGTCAGCTACTAAAATGACGACTAAGATGTTGTCTCAGCTCACCCGAGAAACCACCCGCATGAACGACCAGCCTTTAAACGCCCAGCTTCGAAAAGCAACTGCGGCCGACATTCCACAAATCCGCGAATTGATCGATGCGTCCGTGCGCGGATTGCAGGCGCAGGACTACACGCCGGCGCAGATCGAGGGTGCGTTACAAAGCGTCTACGGAGTGGACAGTCAGCTGATCGCCGACGGCACCTATTTTGTGGCCGAGATCGCGGATTCCGATCGCTCACGAATCGTCGCGTGCGGCGGCTGGAGCAAGCGCAAAACTTTGTATGGAGGCGATCAGTACTCCGGGCGTGAGGACTCTCTTCTCGATCCCGCGCACGATGCCGCGAAAATTCGCGCTTTCTTCGTGCATCCCGAGTTTGCCCGCCGCGGTCTTGGCACTCTCATCCTCGAAGCTTGCGAAAATGCCGCGATCCTGGCTGGTTTCACGCGCCTGGAAATGGGTGCGACCCTGAGCGGAGTTCCTTTCTACCGCGCCCGCGGTTACGCGGAAATTGAAAATCAGGAGGTCCCGCTCGGCAACGGGCACACGCTGGCAATCGTGAAAATGGCCAAAGCGATCACCGGCTGAAATATTGAACGCTACGTCTTCGCGACCAACCGCCGGCCAACGACTGCAAATTTTCCCTCCAGCACGATTTTTATGGCTTCGCTATACGCGATGTGCTCCTGCTCCAGGATCCGCGCCGCCAGCGTGCGCTCTGAATCTCCATCCAGCACTGGCACGGCTTTTTGCACGATGATCGCCCCGTGATCGAGTTCCTCGTCGACAAAATGCACGGTGCATCCCGAAACTTTCACGCCATAAGCGAAAGCCTGCTCCTGCGCTTCCAGTCCCGGAAACGCAGGCAATAGCGAGGGATGAATGTTCACAATCTTCTGCGGGAACTGCCGCACGAACCAGGGCGAGAGCAGACGCATATATCCGGCAAGGCAGACCAGATCGACCTGATGCTCATTCAGCGCAGTCACGACCTCACGATCATGCTCTTCACGCGGCTTGCCTTTGGACGGTATCACCAGCGCATTCAATCCACGTTCCCGTGCGATCACAATTCCCGGAGCATCGGCTCGATTCGAAATTACGACCGAAATGCGCGCATCGGGAATTCGCCCGGCATCCACGCTATCAGCGATAGCGACAAAATTCGACCCGCGTCCGGAAAGAAGAATGCCGAGTGAGTGCATGGAGACATAATATTTCACCACAGAAGGCACGGAGACGGGGATAAACGTCGGCAGCTTGGGAAGTGAAAAGATAGCGACGGAGACGCGGGCCAGAAGGCAATCAACCAAACAGGAATTGGCTCGGTATCGCCGCGCCTCAGAGGTAAATATGTCTCAACTGTAGATCACCTTGCGCTCGCCCTTGATAATTCGTCCGATGGTGTAGAACTTCTCTCCCACTCGCTCCAGCACGGTCTGCGCTTTCTTGAACTTCGCCGCCGGAACCACCAGTAGCATTCCCAGACCCATATTGAAGGTGCGCAGCATCTCCTCTTGCGGAACACTGCCCAGTTGCTGCAGGTGCTCGAAGATGGGCAGAGCCGGCCATGATCCCAGTTCGATTGCCGCCGCCGTTCCCCGCGGCATTACGCGAGGCAGATTTTCGGTGATTCCCCCGCCCGTGATGTGGGCCATCGCGACCACGCATTGCCCGTCGATCAGCTTCTTCAGAACCGGCCAATAACTTCTGTGCGTGCGCATCAACTCGTTGCCAACTTTGTTCTTGATCTCGTTGACATAGGTCTCGGGCGAGTAGTGCGCGACCTCAAACAGCAGCTTGCGCGCGAGCGAATAGCCGTTGGTGTGCAGGCCGTTCGAAGCTAGTCCAAGAATGATGTCTCCGATCTGCACGTCTTTGCCGGTGATGATTCGATCGCGGTCGACCACGCCGACGATGAATCCCGCCAGATCGTATTCCCCGTCGGGATAAAAACCCGGCATCTCGGCCGTCTCGCCGCCAATGAGCGCACAGCCGTTGTGCTTGCAGGCATCGGCAATTCCTTCTACGACTTTTTCAGCCACCGCTGGATCCAGGGTGCCCGTCGCCAGGTAATCCATGAAAAACAGCGGAGCGGCTCCTTGCACGGCAATATCATTGACGCAATGATTGACCAGATCCGCGCCGACCGTGGAATGCAAATCCATTTCGAAGGCAACTTTCAGCTTCGTGCCCACCCCATCGACGCTCGAGACCAGCAGGGGATCGGTGTATTTCGCCTTATCGATGGAAAAGACGCCGCCAAAGCCGCCGATTTCACTCAGCACTCCGCGAGTGAATGTCTTGTGCGCCAGATACTTGATGCGTTGCTTGGTGCGACTGGCACGGCTGATGTCTACGCCGGCATCGGCGTAGGTGACCGGCGTCGGGCTAGGCGAGGGAGTCTTGGCCACAGATGCTTCCGTGTCTTCGCAAATTGCGTGGGATCAAAATCGGATCCTGCAGCAGCCCGCTGCAGATGCTTCCAAGGCCGCTCATTGTAGCACGATCAAAGTAGCCCGCCCGAAGTCGTGAGGGCAAATTCGAAAATTCGAACACCTCGGGATACACTTCGACCGCTGCCGCGGATAGGTAGATCCGCTCGCCACCCGGCCCAAAACTAGTGCGCGATGAAGTCCGAGAAAAAGTACGCCAAGACGCCGAACAGAGCCAGCCCGCAGATTCCGTAGCAAGTCAAAACCCAGGCTCCGCGGCCCTCGTACTGTTTGGTGGGGACTGTAGTCGACTGTTCGGCAGGAGAAACGACAGGGGCCCGATCTTCCATGCAAACCTCCAGACGGAAAGATCGTGGCGCATGTACGTGATGCGTCACGTCCGCTCGCAACTGGGCGAAACGGAACTGAGGCCGATTTTACCCCCGTTTTATGCGGCTGGCGAAGAAAAAAGTGATTGAAATCACGGTATCTATATGAAAACTACTTGTCATTTTAAGAAAAACCATCCCTAGCGTCGTACCCCTGCACGAATCAAAGAAGCCCTTTCGGAACCAATCCCCGACCTCATCGTTCAGCGCGTGCGCATGGGATAATAGCCAACGAGTCTTTTTTCCCTATGCGTAATCTCTCTGTCGCGCCACTAGTTGTGTGCTGCCTGCTCAGTTTGGGCGGCGCTGCCCAGCACTCAAAACCGGTTCCCTCCGCTACCCCGGCTGCGTCTCCGAGTGCCGCAGCGTCGCAATCGAATCCCGACAAGGATCCGATCGAGGCTCCCCGTCCGCAGCCTACCTCTGACAAGAGCCACGACTACTCACAGGAATCGTTTGTCGTCGAGCAAATGCATTCCACGTATCGTTTCGAGTCGGATGGCACCGGGCGCAAGGAAGTGGTGGCGCGCATTCGTGTCCAGAGCGAAGCCGGTTTGCAGCAATGGGGCCAACTCCTCTTCGGTTACAACTCGGCCAACGAACGCGTCGAGATTCCCTACGTCCGCGTCGTCAAGCAGGACAGCAGCGTGGTCAAAGCTGGCGACGATGCCGTGCAGGATCTGAGCGCGCCCATCGAGCGCGACGCGCCCGTCTACACCGACTACCGGCAAAAGCACGTCACCGTCCCCGGGCTGCGGCCGGGCGAAGTGCTGGAATACGACCTGGTCACCGTGATTCACACTCCGCTGGCCCCAGGGCAATTCTGGACCGAGTACGAGTTCGACAAAAGCAATATTGTTCTGGATGAAACCGTCGACATCGACGTTCCCGCTAATCGGCCGATTAAGCTGAAGAACAAACCGGGGCTGGATCCGAAAATCTCCGAAGCCAACGGACGCCGCATTTACCACTGGACGAGTTCGCATCTCGAGCGCGAAGACGAGGACAGTCCCGACAAGAAGAAGAAAAAGCATCCGCATCCAGACGAGGATCGACCCGACATCCAACTGACGACCTTCGAAAGCTGGGAGCAGATCGGACGCTGGTACGCCAGCCTGGAAAAAGATCGCCGCGCGCCGACTCCGGAAGTCCGCGCCAAAGCCGCCGAACTGACCAAGGGACTGACAACCGACCTCGACAAAACGGAAGCGCTCTACGACTACGTCTCCAGGAATTTCCGTTATGTCAGCCTGTCGCTCGGCGTCGGCCGCTATCAGCCGCACGCGGCCTCCGATGTGCTCGCCAACCAATACGGCGATTGCAAAGACAAGCACACGCTTCTGGCTTCGCTGCTCGAAGCCGAAGGTTTACACGCCGATTCGGTGTTGATCAACTCCACGCGCAAGCTCGATCCCGACATCCCTTCGCCCTCCCAATTCGACCATGTGATCACCATGCTTCCACTGGGCAATCAGGAAATCTGGATGGATACGACCGCCGAGGTCGCGCCTTTCCGCCTGCTGGCTTACACCTTGCGCAACAAACAGGCGCTGGTGATCCCGCCGGCCGTTCCGCCGTCAAACGTTGCTCCGCATCTGGAGCAAACGCCCGCCGATACGCCCATGCCCGACACCGAGGTTGCCGAAATCGATGGCAAGGTCAACGACATCGGCAAGCTCGATGCTCACGTGCATTACGAATTTCGCGGGGATGAAGAGTTGCTGCTACGCTCCGTATTTCGCCGCGTGCCCGAGGCCAACTGGCAGCGGGTGGTCGAAAGCGTGAACTCCAGCGTGGGCGGCGACATCACCAATCTCAAGGTGAGCGATCCCGCAGCTACCCGCGAGCCCTTCACGCTGTCTTACGACGTTTCCAAAGTCAACTTCTTCGACTGGTCGAAGAAGAAGTCGGAGATCGGTCTTCCCCTCGTGCAATTCAGCCTGCCCGAGGTGGACGAAGACGACACCGACTCTGACGCCGACGCCGAAACCCTGAAGCTCGGCCCGAAGGCCACTTACTCCTACAGCATCCGACTTCAGATACCGGCCAACTACAGCGCGCAAGCTCCCCTGGCCTTCTCGTTGAAGCGCGACTATGCGGAATACGATGCCACCTACAAGGTCGAGGGCAGTCTGTTTACCGCCGGCCGCAAGCTCACGATGCGGCAAGACGAGCTTCCCGCCGCCCGTGCCGCGGATTACGCCTCATTTCGACGAGCGGTGAGCGAGGATCTTGACCAGAAACTTTCGGTCGAAAGCACCGTCGCGGGTGGCCCTGTTCCGCCCGCCGACATGAAGGCCGACGATCTCGCCGAGAGCGGTCGCGCCGCCATGGTCAGCGGCAACTTGCCGGTCGCGATTGCGCTGCTCAAGCGCGCCACCGAAGTCGATCCCAAGAACAAGTACGCCTGGAACACCCTGGGCTGGGCATATTTCCTGATTCACGACGACGACCAGGCGATCGCTGCACTCAAGGAGCAGATTGAAGTCAATCCCTACGACGAATTTGCCTACAACAACCTCGGGCGGGTCTACTGGAACGAGCGCAAGTATGACGATGCGGTAAGCGCCTTTGATAAGCAACTGGAGAACAATCCGCTCGATAAGTTTGCCCACGGCTATCTGGGCTCGATGTATGCCGAATGGCACAAATACAATCTGGCGGTGCCGGAGCTGGAAAAAGCCGCGTCTCTCACTCCCCAGGATGCGCAACTGCAGGTCACTCTCGGTGACTCCTATCTCAATCTTGGCCAGGATGACAAAGCTCTGGCAGCGTTCGATCACGCGATTGAACTCTCTGCCACGCCGCTGGTTTGGAACAACATCGCCTACCAGCTCTCGCTCAAGAAGGCTCACCTGGATCGCGCGCAACAGTACGCAGAATCGGCCGTCTCCGCGACTGCGGCGGCGCTGCGCAATCTCTCCCTCGACAGTCTCACGCAAGATGATCTGCCCCTGGTGTCATCGTTGGTCGCTTATTGGGACACGCTGGGCTGGGTTCATTTCGCCGAGGGCAATCTCGATAAAGCGCAAAAATACGTCTCCGCTGCCTGGGATCTCGGTCACCACGCCGAAGTGGGCGACCATCTGGGCCAGATTTATGAAAAGCGCGGCGATAAAAAGCTTGCTCTCGAGACGTACGCTTTATCGATGAACGGAATACGTCCGCTTCCCGAAACTCGCGAGCGGCTGGTTTCGCTTGCCGGTAGTGACGCCAAGGCCGACGCGGAAGTGAAACGCTGCAAGGATGAACTACAGCGTCTCAACACCATCGATCTGGGCAAAGCCAGCCAGACCGGTAACGCCGACTTCTTCGTGCTTCTCAGCGGAGGCGCGGGTCAGCAGGTGAAGGTCGATGCCGTGAAGTTCATTAGCGGAGACGAGAAGCTGAAATCTTTCAGCGATGCATTGCGCACCGCCGATTACCATCTCCCATTCCCTGACGATACGCCGCTCAAGATCTTGCGCCGTGGAACGCTCTCCTGCTCCATGACGACCCGCAAATGCGAGTTCGTGCTCGTCCTGCCCGACGACGTAAGAACAGTTGACTAGGGAAACTCTGATTAAGTTATGTTTTGAAAGGGACGGCCTTCAAGGCCGTCCGCAGAATCAGCGCCTTTGGGAAGCGGCTTTTCCGCGAGGAGCTTAATCAGAGTTCCCCTAACGCTGCCGATTTTCCCGAATCTGATCTGGCCGGCAAATCAACCGCCCGCGGCAAGTGCATCGCCTCCTGCCGTGGTAAAAATGGATGGTATGCCATCGACTGAAACGCTCATCCCTGCCCTCGACCTGACCTGGGTGCGCTCCCAATTCCCGTCATTCGCCCAAACTGTGAATGGTCATCCCGCCGTGTTCTTC